>DAOLCX010000576.1:0-2805 GCA_035327685.1 Pirellulaceae bacterium
GGCCCGGTTTCCGGAATCAGCTCCCAAGGCGGATCGGGGCGCCTTTCATCGACACGAACGATTTGAAACTCCCATTTTTCTCCATCCGCTGACCGGCGCGCGAACACCATGGCGTCTTTGTCGACCATGGCTTCTGCCAATTCCGGAGGCCGACCTTTGGCTTCTGCCAAATCCCGAGCTTGCCGTACCAACACCGACTGAATTTTGGCCGGTACGAATCGAAAGGCAAAAAACTCGGGGTCGGCATAGATCTCGCCTATGTCCCCGAACTTCATTTTGGGATCGACCACGATTTCATCGCATCCCAGCGCGACAAGTGCCCCACCGCTGATCGCCGTGCGCGGCACAAATGCCACGGTCTGCGCCCAGTCCACATCGCGCAGGGTTTCGGCAATCTGCAAACTGACCGTTTTCAGTCCGCCCAAGCTGTCAATCTCGACCACAATCAAATCCGCGCGCATGGCCTGAGCTTTTTGCAAACGGTTGCGGAAAAACCGTTGCGTGCTTTCGTCGATCAAGCCCGAGAACTCTATCAACACGGGGGTTCGAAAACGCGGTTCCCCACGCCCGTCATCCTGCGCGGTTGCCGAATTCACCCAGAGAAGTTGGCTGAAGATCCATGTTGACACCAAGCATATCCCCAATGGCAATCGACTTGACGACCTACCGTGCATGTCTGCTAGCCTTCAAAAAAATTGGTTTGGACAGAATTCGCCAACCGTTGTACATTATTCGACTGATTCCAATATATCTTACTGGTCGGTGGGCGTCATTTGGCCTCAACACCGATCGGAAGAGCAATCCAAGGAGGGGTTGTAACATGACCGGAAGGGAACGCCGATTTTTTGCATTCCTATGGACTTGCGGGCTGTTGGTCCTGCCAGCCATCGCAACGTTTGCCCAACAGCCGCGAATATACTATTTCACTAAGAGTAACTGCCCGCCTTGCGTCCGCATGGCACCTGGTATCGACGAGTTAATTCGGCAAGGGTTGCCGGTTACCAAAATCGATGTCCAAGTCCAACCCGAATGGGCGCGCCAATTTCAAGTTTCCCAGACGCCCACGATCGTGGTCGTCGATGGAAATCGTATTGTGGCGAGACACGAAGGGCTGTTGGATACCGCCCAACTACAAAATTTGACGCGGCCGTTTTTTCCCACAGCGCCAACCAAACAAACGCTGGCTGGTGAGGTCGACCTCAGACCAATCCATCGGCCTGTTGATTACCCAGAGCCTTCGGTCGGCAACACCCGTTTGGGCTCGACCGTGCATCAGGGGACGCGTGAGCCCGCCAATGAAATCGAACGCCGAGCCATGGCGGCTACGGTGCGATTGCGCATGGAGCGGGATCATGACCTGTCCTATGCCACTGGAACCATCATCCATGCACATCAGTCGGAGGCTTTGGTCTTGACGTGCGGTCATTTGTTTCGAGATTCGGCTGGCCAAGGCCGACTTACGGCCGAGATCGGTTGGCTGGGCGGCCAGGTACAAGCCGTGCCGGCGACGTTGCTCAATTACAACGCAGAAAACCGGGATGTGGCCTTGGTCATTATCCGCGCTGACGCTCCGTTGATCGCCGTCCCATTGGCACCCGCCAACCGCGCGGTCGAAACGCGTACCGCCGTATTCAGCATCGGCTGTGATCGGGGAGACGCTCCCACCATACGGCGATCGGCGATTAAGAACATTGCCACATACGATGGGGCAACAAAATATGACATTATGGGGCGGCCAGTTGTGGGACGGAGCGGCGGAGGGTTGTTTAACGCCGAAGGTGAGCTGATCGGTGTTTGTAATGCGGCTGCGGTTGATGTCGATGAAGGCATCTATTCAGCGCTGGAAAACATTTATTGGCAGATTTCCCAATCGCGTTTGACTCATCTATTCCAAGCTCGGCCAACTGAAATCGCTCAAGCGTCATCGGCGCCCCAGGGGAACTCAGCGCCGCCTATCACACTGGCCGCTGCTCAGGCCGCACCCGAAGGTCGATCTCTACCAACCATCAGGCCTGCCTTCTCTGCCAATGAAGCTCAGAGGGGGCATGGATTAGATTCAAATCCCATGCGATCGCAGTCAGACACAGGGAGTGTCCCGTGGGAAGCAATCATCGTCTTGCGAAATCCGGCGAACCCCAGCGAAACTCGCACGTTTACCGTCCAGAATCCAGACCCAAGTCTGTTGTCGAGCCTCATCGGCGGCGACTATTCGGCCGGTCACGAAAGAGCCCCCGATGCGGTCAATGTTGTTGATTCAAACCCTGGGCATCGAGGTCAGCCAAACCATTCTGGCATGGCTCCCATATCCCCTCCTCGCCAAGCTCAAATTCGAGCTCAATCTCCTCGTTAACGTCTGTTCTTGATCATGCGAAGGAACCGAACATAAGGACAGGCATTAAAGGCCGAGCACGACTTCGTCCATGAGTAAGGCGTCGGTCGTATTAGAGGAATGTCGGCTCGAGACTACGTGACACTTGCCCTGGTAACGCTGGCGCCATGCTTCGCCAACCGCTTTGACGGTATGGTCCACGGTTGAATAATCCAACATCTTCGTTGCATCCTGTGGCGCGATGACGTGGACTTGGCGTTGCGTTCCAAGGCCAAATCGTTTGAAAACTGAAGCCATTGGATCTGCCGGCTCATCGAGCTGTACCATCCACGCTGAATTGGCCCAGCCGGTATCACTCTGTGGTGCGTATGACGAGGCCGGCGGACTGGACTGCGGACTATTCTGGTTTTGCGAAGTGCTCAATTTCCATAATTCCTGTCCGTGGCTGCCGTCGTTCGCGCTGAAATATAGCGTTT
>DAOLCX010000577.1:0-2803 GCA_035327685.1 Pirellulaceae bacterium
GCCCCATCGGCGTCCGACCAAATTCGCCGCACCACACGACCAGCGTGTCCTCTAACATCCCCAGCCGTTTTAGGTCTTGCACCAACGCCGCACTCGCCCGATCGACATCCCGCGCTGCAATGGTCATGTTGGCCTTAATTTGATCATGATGATCCCATGCGCGATGATAAATTTGAATCATCCTGACTCCACGTTGCGCCAGCCGCCGGGCCATCAGGCAATTCGAAGCAAAGCTTCCGTCACCCGGCTGATTGACGCCATATAAATCCAAAGTCTCTTGGGACTCGTCTGTAAAATCGCTCAACGTCGGTACGGATGTTTGCATCCGCGCCGCCATTTCGTATTGCGCGATGCGGGTGGCCAGTTCACCATCAAATTCTGCGTTTCGAGACATCGCATTCAGGCGGTTGATTTCCTCGATCACCTGCCGCTGTGCGCTTTGACAAACGCCGGGCGGGTTCCCCACATAATGAACCAAATCGCCGGTCGATTGAAACTCGACCCCTTGGTAACGGCTCGGCAAAAATCCCGCCGACCATTGCCGCGCCGAGATCGGCTGCGCGCCTCCACATTTGCTGGTCGAAGTCAACACGACAAATCCCGGCAGATTCTCGGTCTCACTCCCCAATCCATACAACAGCCAACTTCCCATGCTGGGGCGGCCTTTGATGATCGAGCCGCTGTTGAAGAAAGCATGCGCGGGATCGTGATTAATCTGTTCGGTATGCAACGACCTCACGATACACAGGTCGTCCACGATCCCTGCACAATAGGGGAACAACTCACTGACCTCCGCACCACACTCGCCATGCTTGGAAAATTCGAACTGCGGCCCCATGGCCTTCAGTGGCGTGTTCTGCAACTGAGCCAATTGTTGCCCATCCGTGTACGAAGCCGGAAACGACTCTCCGTGTAAGGTGGCCAACTCCGGTTTGTAGTCAAAACTCTCGAACTGCGAAGGCCCGCCAGCCATGCACAAATGAATGATCCGTTTGGCCTTGGCCGGAAAATGCAGTCCGGTTGAGGCCGCCGAGAGCCGATCATCGCTCGCGCGTCCGCCACCATTGCCTTGTGCGGTATGGCCCAACAACAAAGCTAACGCCGTACCACCCAGTCCAATGCCACCCCGGCGCAAAAACGTACGCCGATGGATGTCGCTCCACTTTTCGTCGGCCTTGGACGATGTTTCGCTAGACTGCAGTAACTTGTCAATATCTGGTGATCGTTTCATGCAAATTCAAAATCACTCTTGCCACTGACATCCAACTCGCCAGTTCCGGCACCCGAATCTCCAAGGGTATCGGCAACAAACCGATGGCGAGAAACTGGGCAGCGTCGTCTGGATGTTCATTCCAATGCGCACGTTGCTGTTCGACAAATGCCAACATGCTCTTCAACTCCGGAACCGAAGGCGGGCGGCACACGGCCCGCTCAAACGCGGCGCGAATGCGAGCCTCATCAGTCGGACATTCCCAGATGGCTAACGCCAACCCCTTGGCCGCTTCAACCAGACTCGGATCGTTGAGCAAATTCAACGCTTGTTGTGGCGTATTCGCTTCCAGCCGCATGCCTGTACACCCCTCACGCGAGGGGGCATCAAAATTGGCCAGCATCGGATGTAGAAACGCCCGCTGCCAGTGCATGTACACGCCGCGACGATATTGGCGCTCATCTGTGTTGGTGCGATACCGACGGTCCGGAAACTGCAAATGGGCGTAGTAGTTTTCAGGTTGGTAAGGAAAGACGGGCGGCCCTCCCATTTCAAGATTGAGAAGTCCGGCAATTGCCAACGCATTGTCCCGAATGGTCTCCGCTCCCAAGCGACGTGCGTTCTGGTGCGATAATAATCGGTTATCAGGATCGACTTCCATCGCCGCAGGACTGGGTGCCGACGATTGCCGATAAGTCGCCGATGTGACGATCATTCGCATCAACCGCTTCGTGTCCCAGCCTTGATCGCGAAATTCGCAAGCCAACCAGTCCAATAACTCGGGATGGCTGGGGTATTCGCCTTGGAGGCCCAAGTCGTCCAACACAGCGCTCAAACCGTTACCAAAAAAATGTTGCCACCAGCGATTGACTTGCACGCGAGCCGTCAACGGGTTGTCGCTGCCAACTAACCATTTGGCCAGGTCCATTCGAGTCAGATCTTGTGAGGCAACCTGTACTTCGGGAGGCAAGAAACTCGGCGTGGCCGGAAAGACCACTGGCCCCGACAAATCCTGCCAGTTGCCGCGCGGTAGTACTCGTGTGGCACGCGGCGATTGCCTCTCGGTGATCATCACCGGCCATCGACCATCCCGGCATTCGACAATTTCGCGCTCCAGATTCCGCATTGCCGCGCGGGCCGTATCGCGCAACGACAAACCGTCCAAATACAACCACTGCCGAGCCACGGAGTCGGGGACAGGAAACGCGGAGGAGACATCCTGCTCGTCATCGTTGCGGCCACCCCATTTCGCCAGAAAATCGACGGCTGTTTCGTCGATGTATCGCGGCATTCCTTCACCGAAAGTGGGGACAAAAGTCGTGATGCCCAACGCCAACCGCGACTTGGGCACCCCGGTCATCGTAATGATCAACTGCTCATCGAGCGAACATGACACCGCCTCCTCGAAAGACCAGATCGACTCGACACGCTGAGTGCCGTTGGGTACCAACCACGCCGAATGGATTCCCAGAATCTCAAAACCGTTGGCATACCGCGGCCGCTTGACTTGAGAATCTGCGAATCGAATTTTGACAGGTACCCGATTTGAACCGTCATGTGCGACCCGCTCAATCGCAACCCGAATAGTGGCGG
>DAOLCX010000578.1:0-2802 GCA_035327685.1 Pirellulaceae bacterium
GCGAGCTGATTGAGTATGCCAGCCAAACAGGATTGCCTATCGAAAACCGTCAATTGGCGGTGGAGAGTTTTGCCAAGGCCATTTCTCGTCGGGGGATTATGTTGACGCGTGAAGAGATTCTTCAGCAATATGATCGCTATAACGCCAGCGCTGGCGACACGGGCGAGAATCAGCGCGTGCTGGGTCTGATGTTGGACTTGATCGAAGCCCACAGTGGCCGCTAGTAAAGTTGGCTGCCGTGTTGAATGCAACTCTTGATTCGGGCACTATCCGAGTCCGCGGTTCCAGAGTCATCCGTTCTTTGCTCCCGGGTCGAGAAGACGGGCCCGTTCCGATGGCTGGCGACTCTTCAGTTTTGCCGCGGAATACCCGGTCAATCGTTCAAATTCACGAATCTGATCATCTGAGAGTATCATGACTACTTGCTGCAGTGCGTTGAAGGCAATGTCTTTTCGATCATCTTCCAATTTGGTCATCCCGTCCTGGCCAACGTTTGTTTGATGAGCGAAACATCGATGAAAATGAACCAAGCCACATCGTCGTTTCTCGTCACGGTGATATCGCCGAAACTTCGAATTGCTTCTCCGGGGCTGGCAAGTGTTCGTTTCGACACCTAGCACAGTTCGTTTCCAATGGGTCGCAACGGTGACTGTCCAGTCAGTTTGCGCCAACGTCGCGGTTGATGCCCACGTCCAAATAGTCGAACAACTAGCGATCGAGATGGTCAACGTTATTGCTCGGTTCAACGAAATGCAAGTTGTTCTCTCAAACTTTATGGACATTCTCCGTTAACGAATGGAAACGAATTGATAGCGACATGTAGTCGGAGCCAAGAACTTGAGCGATCAAGTTGCGGTTTTCCCCCATTTTCGAGTTGCGTGTGACAATCCGCAACCGAAGCGAAAGGCTGTGGCTTTTCTTGTAAGCATTTACGGGCCGGGTTCGGTCCATTTGTCGGGCAAGTATTGCCACCGTTTTTGGGCGTTGATCAGGTATCATTTTCGGCTTGACGAGTTTGTGAAAAATTGCCAATCTTTTGGGGCTAAAGGTATGGACTGATTCCATGTCGCCAAGGAGGGCGTTGTGTTATGAAACTGAGCTTTTGCCACTTGTCACGATGCTTGCTGTTGCTTGGCGTGTGCTGGCAGGCTGGGTGCCAACCCGTCTCCGAGTCGGACCCGGCGTGGCGCGACAAGCTCGACCAGCATGTCGCTTCTGTCCCCACGACGGTCCTCTCCACGCAACTGGGTGGGTCGGACGATTCCCCTGCTCAGCGTGTGGAAATCGCTGAGTCGCAGCCGCTGACCCCCGATGCCGTTTGCCGGGCCTTTCTGGATTGTTTGGCGGAAGGCGATTCGCGAGGTGCAACTCAATACTTGACGGCAACCGCGGTCGTCAACGTCCGTCGGGCCGCGTTGGTGTGGCAGGCTCCTGGTGGCCCCGATGCACAATACACGCTGCACTTGCCGCGATACGCAAACAACAAAGAGAAACTGGCGACTGTCGATTGTACCATTCGCGACATGATCGACGGGGAGGAAGTTGTTTCCGAACTCGGTTGGATGCTGCGGCTCGACCCGAACGGTTGGCGAATCTGCGGGATGGTGGTTCACGCTGAAGAAGATGGAATCCCGGACTTGCTGAGCTTCGAAAACCCTGAAGATATCGCTTTGCTCCGAGAAGGAATGGGTCAGGAAGACCTGACCGCCATCGAACAAATACAGGACCGGCACCAGTAAACGCGTATGATTATTCGCTCGGCCACAACTGCCTACCAGTTCGCATACCAGCAGGAAGACCTGGAGACCATTTGCGAAGATCGGCAATTGGTCACGTCTGAGATTCATCCGGCCAACGATTTTTACGGCCAGGCGTCGGTGATCAAACGTTATGTTGGACTTCCCAACGACTATCAACTCAAGGCGGTAGTCGAACATGGTGTGATGTACATGCCGACCATGTGGGAGTACGATCGCCTGGCCTGCTTGGCGTCGAATCTGGCGTATTCACGCTATCGGGCAACCTTGCAGCGGCGGTCATCGGGAAAGCCTTCGCTGGCCATCGGCTCGGGGTTCCACTATGCCAAGCAACTGGTCGATCGGGAACACGCGCCGGTCGAGAGGCGTGGGACGATCGCTTTTCCTTGCCATTCCAGCCACACCATCCTATATACGTTTGACTACGACGACTACGCGCGGCGTTTGCAGCAATTGCCCGATTGGATGCAACCCGTGTATGTCTGCGTCTATTGGAAGGATGTGTTGCGCGGCCACCACCTCCCGTATGTGCAGGCCGGCTTGCCGGTCGTTTCCGCGGGGCACATGTATGACTCGGACTTCATGCTCCGTTCGTACGACATTTGCCGACGCTTTCAGTTCGCGGTAGGAAATGATATCGGCTCGTATTTGTTCAATGCGATCATCTCTGGCTGCAAGTTCAGTTATGTGCATTCCGGCGACATTGAAATTCAGATTCCTGAGAATGAACTGCAGAACGTGCCGCATGGCCGGTCTGATTTTCAAGCCATTCAGGCGGAATGCGCCAGACTATTTGCCGAGCTGACCCCGGAGTTGACTCCCCAGCAGATTGCTTTTGTCAACCGGTTTGTCGGCTTGGATTGCGTCCAGTCGCCAGCCGCATTGCGTCGCATCCTGCGGCGGACCGAGTTTTTCGATCGTTGGTATCCCGTTCGTTCTCCAGCTTCGCCGACGAGTCCCCATTGGGTGTTGCCTCCTTCCTGGCATCGGAGCATGGTCAACGTTGGAAGGTTCGCGCGCAAGGTCTCACGTTCGATCCGCAAAC
>DAOLCX010000579.1:0-2798 GCA_035327685.1 Pirellulaceae bacterium
ATCCGATCGAATTGTGTCTTCCGCAATTGGATTTCTTTAAACGCCGCTTCGATGGGAACTTTGTCTGGCGCCTGAAACTCAGCCAATTCAGTTCTGGCTTGCGATTCCTCGACCGCAATCCGCGCGAGTGTATCGTTAATCTGTGCAATCACGTCACCAGCTTTGATATGCGCGCCGCGTTCCACATTGATAATTTCCAATTGCCCGGTAACCAGTGCGGCTAATTCGATTTCATCAATCAAATGGGCACCACATTTCTCCAGCACCACCTCGTCCGGACGGCCAGCCACGGCATGTGAGGGAACCGCCAATTGTGCTGATCCCGGCTCGATTCGTGGAAATTGAGTAAACTCGTTCGACGACTGAGCTTGTACAGAGGCCGCCTCACCACACAACCACGATCCGAGGAACAGCGTTATGTAAACCATGCGATTTGTACGAAGCGACAACATGTTACACTACCTCACTTCCACCACGTCCAAAACTTGAATCTAATCCCGAGTTTACCACAGGTCTGTTAACCGTGCGACACAATTCAATTCACTTCCCCTGGGCCGCTTGGACCTGTGCCTGCCAGCCTTCATCGGCCGCCAGCCAATCCTTGGTGAATTCCGTTTGCGATACATCCGATAACATGCAAACAGCATGTTGCGGCGGCCAGACATCTTTTTGGGGCATGTAAGGCAAGATTTTCCGATCGTTCGGAATTTGTCGCGCCCAGTTTCATATGCCATCATGAGGCCCTAGCAAAACTGGTGAGTGGTGCGACCTCGCAGGGAAAGCGTCTTGGAAATGCCATTTAGAGCTACATTTCCCGCAATTGACCGGGGTTGGCACCATCCAATTCGGCATTGGCCCTGCTTGGCGACTGCTTGCTTGCTGATCTGGTTCAGCACGGGTTTCAGGCCACTCCCAATTTCTCAAGACCTATCTAGCGATGGGCCGGTCCACGTGCAGTTGACCCAACTGAGCGACGACGACATGTTGGCCGAAGATGCTGTCGCCGACCTGAAAACACCATTCCAACCAGCCAAGTTGCCCAGTCGCGAGCTGGAAATCCGCCGCGCGCGCATCGCCTATTGCCTGGCGCTCTATTATGACAAACCCGTCGATGCGGATCGCTTGAGGCCCTGGAGCATGATGCATGGGCTGATCGCCTATGGCCAGCGTTCCCAGATTCGCGTCGGAGGCCAGTTGGTTAATGCGGCAGAATACCTCTGTGAAAACGGCGTTGGCAACAAAGTCCGCATTCTGTCCTGGATTGATGGGAAACTCGATGCAAAGATCGGGCCGGGCGTTCAAGGCCATCCCGGTCAACTCCTGGCGATCTTGGCGCAAGCCAATGTGCCGGCCAACCATCCGCTGACCGTCGAAGGGCGGCAATTGGAGTTGGTGGATCTGATTGAGTACGAAATGCGCGGGTGCAATTCCAAAACGGAACTCACGTTCCGACTGATCGCCTTGTCGCATTACCTCGAGCCGGAGTCGGTCTGGTACAACGAGAACGGCGAAAAATGGTCGTTGGCGCGGCTGGTCAGTGAAGAATGCCAACAACCGATTGAAGCCGGTGCGTGTGGTGGCACTCACCGATTGATGGCATTGAGCCGAGCGCTGAGACAATTGAACGATTACAACATTCCCATCACTGGCCCGTGGCTCCAGGCCGAACGGATCACGGACGCCTACGAAGAGCGCGCGTGGCGCTACCAGAATCCGAACGGAAGTTTCAGCACGCAGTTTTTCAACGGAACCGGTCGCGATGCCGACTTGATGCGGCGCATCTATACGCACGGCCATATCTTGGAGTGGTTGGCGTACAAATTGCCAGCGGACAGATTGACGGAATCGCGGGTGCTGGCCGCCGTCGATTATTTGGTGGATACGATGTTGTCGGCACCTGGACATGAAATCGACGTCGGTCCGCGCGGACATGCCCTACATGCCCTCGCCATCTATTATCAACGCTGCTTCGGCGAATCACTCGACATCGACCATTTGCACATCGTCGCCCGCTCGGTCCCTGCGGCAGAACTGAGCATTCCGGCAGCCACGCGGCTACCTGCCACCCCACAGCCCAACGACGCTTCCCGCCGCCCTCTCCTCCGTCGCCGATAGCAGACAGTACTGGTCACGGATTGAAACGGATCATGCATGGCATTGCCATGTTGCGCCACGTTCATAAGTGCCAAATACGTATGGCCAAGGAATTGGAGGGTGAGTGTCTATTTCAAACTCATCTCGACCGTTCGTTCGGCTCGACGGGGTGGGAAGCCTTTTTTCAGGTCCAGGACAGAACTTGGCCTCGCGGTGGGCACTTGCCTGGCCTGAAAAAGTCTCCCCACCCCCTTGGCGGTGCATGCCCATCCCGGGTTGCACTTGAGATGGACATTCACCGATGAAGCAAAAGGCCAGCGCGATACCAAAACCGCGGGCCACATTGATGGCTTTCCTGATTTCCTGGTCTCAGGCCTCGTCGCCTCGGTTTCTCAAGCCTCAGTCAGGGAGCGCGCTTTCCACTTGCTTTTTTTTCCAGAACCTTGATCGTAAACCCACCGACCATTTCACCGTTTCGCACCATCACCCAATCGTTCAGGTCACGCAATGGAACCTGCACCGTGTCACCCACTTTCAGGTTGTCGATAAACATCGGTTGATTTTCAAGTTTGCCCTTGATCACCTCATTTTCGATTTGTTCCACGGTAATCCACATAAACTCTGACTGAGTTTCATCCGTGAACTGCATCTTGACCAGGAAGTCCTCGTTCGCTTTCCGTTTTGCAAACGCCTCTGCAAACTCT
>DAOLCX010000580.1:0-2791 GCA_035327685.1 Pirellulaceae bacterium
GTTTTTCCTTTTTCTTTGACCTGCAGGACTTCGGAGGACTTGCCCAGGGTCAGGCCGGGCGTGTTGATATACAATGGCCTCCGGTCGTCGCGAGCCGCGATCAACCGCCGCACCCCGGTTTCGACCTCCTTTTCCGGAATCCCAATCTGGTACAGCCGCGGCCCGACATCGAACAAATAACCCTGGCCATCTCGAAAATAGGCCGGTCCTGCACACGCCAGCGACTCGTCCGGCAAACAGATGCCAACCAGCGAACATCGCGGGCATTTGGGGCTTTCGACTAACGGTGGCGGAATCTGCCCAGCAGCCATCACCCGCCGGGCCTCGGCAATCGCGTCCAAAGTCCTGGCAATGAGCTGTTCTGAAATCGGTACGGGAATTCGCTGTTTCGTTTCGGCGTAGTAGATGATTCCCTGCTCGCATTGGTATCCATTGTCGCGCAGCACCAACGCTTGGACACACACTTGGACCTGCTCGGGTTCCCAGGCTTCTGGCGAGCCGTCGTCTGCCAGGCGCGGTCGGCCTCGTTTGTAATCGACCGGCGTGGCCACATCTCCCTGGGCTTCGACTAAATCCAGTTTCGCCAGTATTTGATACTGGTCGCTGGCCAGCGTGACACTCCGCGCGTGCAACATGGGCGCAAACACCGACTCTTCGGCGTTCTGGTCCTGGTCGCTGGCTTGATCGGCGGCGGAGGGCTCTGCCGCGGCAGCTTTTTTGGAGCGACTCGATGCTTTGGGCAACGGCTTGGTCGATTGATCGACCCGTTTATGTTTGATGGCTCCGTCGATGGTGTCGGCGTTGTGGGCGAACAGGCCTTCCACATGTTCCAGAAAAAAGAGTCGGGGACAATAGACGAACTCATTGATCATCCGCGCCGGCAAGTAATCTTGTGGGCGCGGTTCAGGTTGCGGCGAACCTGGATGCGTGTCGTCGATGCGTTGAATCATGGTGGAACTCCAAAGGTTGCGGTGATCGAAGGGGTGTTTACATTCTTCTGAGTCATTTGAAATGGTTATGGTTTCTCGCGGAGCCAGATAAGTTCATAGTGTCCCCGTGTTGCCGAAAATGGGTGCCTCGTTCAGACAACATAACAGGGGGCGTCGATGGGTGAGTAGGCTTGTCCGAGCGACGTAATCACTCGTTCGCCGCGGCCCTCGGCAGGTCCGAGGTCGATGAACAGGACCTGGTCTTCTCGGTGGTGAATTATGTCAGCCAAGGCCGCGCGGCATTGAAGCAATTCTGAATCCGTGAATTGGCATTCGAAAACACTGTACTGCAAGTGGTCACCGAAGTTCTTCATCGTGCGGTGGACCTTTTTGAGGCGTTTGTCGTCGCAAATGTCGTAGGTGACCAGGTATGTTTTGCGCATGGTCGCTCCTTTCGGTAACAGGAGAAGCCGGGTTAGATTCCTTTCAGCTTAGTTCGGCGACCATGTCAGGCAACTCAAAAAATGGCGATTTTGGTCGGCTGTCCCCTCAAAAAGCCGGCAATTCACAGACTGAGGAGTGCAGCCCACTTTCAAGAGACTGGAAAAAAGGGAGGTAACCCCTTCAGCCATGTTCTTGACCGTGTCTGGGTCCTGACTCGCCAGAGCAACAGCACAGCGGACCAAATTCTCCAGACACGCAAGCTGCCAGTGTCCGTGATTGAGATGCAAACGGGCAACGCGAGTATCGTATCGGTGTGGGTCGAGACCGAACGATCCTCGGCATCCGGAAAAATCCGCTTTCCCGAGAGTGCGGCCGACCGCGAACAAGGATTAGGAAATCGAACAGCCAGTGAGCCGAAACGATGCTCGCCGCACGCGAGGTCAACGCCGGCGACCGCGAGCATCGCCGCGAGAAATCCACATCGTATAGCAAGAAAGCTGAATCCCTCCGACGCCGCATCGCTGCCAACGAGAAGTCTCGGGCTGACCTACTTCGCAAACGAGAACAACTCGAACAACGCACGCGGGAAGCCGGATCACCGTTTCGTCGAATCCTCCTTGCCTGGCAGGCCGCACCTGTTTGAACTCGCCTGGCGTTGGCTTGTGCTTTGACAACTTGGTTCAAATGTCGTGAGCCGTCAGGCTGGCAACCCGGCCGGTCGGGGCAACCGCGTATCTGATCGCCCCGACCAACTCTAAGTCGTGGCAAGCAATCGTTCCCGTAACATTGACAATAGATTGTTACAGAGTTGATCCGCTTGCTGCACTCCCAATTCGGCCAAAACATCTTTCACGAGCTGTTGTGTGAGGAACTTGTTCTCGTCGGACCAGAGTCCAACGGCGATCATTTTTCCTTGGGCTTCGGCCATGAGCGATGGCGTCGGCTCATTATGGGCGACGTCATGACGTAGGGCGCGGATTTCGTCGCCGAGCGCCTGGTCGAATGCCACCAGTCCTTGGCGGTTGAGAAAGCGTTTCGCGAGGCGAGCAGCAGGCCCCCCATCGCCATCGTGAATCCAGTACCAATCGATCCCGTCAATCGTATCCTTGAGCTCAAACGGCCGTTTGCGGTCGTCTTTGGAGCAGTCACCCTGCCGCAGTAACTTGTCGCCGGTAGGGGCATCACCACCCTTGATCCTGAAGTATCGTCGTCGGTTCGGGTCCAGAGATCGCTCGACGCGTTCGTTCAAGCCATCCCATAGCGCCGCCTCGAAGAACGCCACAGTTCCATGAACTGCTCTCGGGATATCTCCGGCGCGGAGAGCCAGTTCGACACGAAGCGCCGCGCGCACGGCCATTCGCGGGTGGTTCAAGACGTTCCAATTGCAGTCGGTTGGCAACGGCGGGTCAAAAAGCGGG
>DAOLCX010000581.1:0-2788 GCA_035327685.1 Pirellulaceae bacterium
TTGACCGCCCCACGATGCCCGTCGGCCAAGCTCAATCCGCCGATATAAGCTGCCTGTTGAAGCCGCCATCGATGTGGTTACGGACCATTTGATTGTGACATGACTCGGGTTTGATGAACAGTCAATTGCGTGCCCCTCCGCAAGGGCACGGGAGTCATTTTTAGGGGTACGTCAAGCACCTGGCATGTCGATGTCAATGATTGATCTGAATTAGGCCCCCATTCCGTATCGCTTGCCAACCATGTGGCAATCACGTGCTCGACCGCACGATCGACCGGATTCGCACACAGGCAGTTGCCAAGAAATCTGACGTTCATAGATGCGATCGGCCCCGCTTGGGCAAAATAGTCTCGAATGAATTTCCGAAACAGTTTACGATCAAGGGATCGATGGTCGCGCGGTCACTGGACACACGGATTTTTGCGATGGCTAGTCAAACTCAAATGCAGGCGCCAGCTAACAGGTTGCCCACCGAAAATCGACGTTGGTGGCAGGTTCTTTTTGGATGTGATCTTCGGTCGTTGGCCGTATTTCGCGTGGCGCTGGGAATCTTGGCAGTATTCGACGCTGGCCTGCGCTGGCCCGACCTGGAAGCCCTGTTTTCTGATTCTGGTTTTTTCACGCGACAATTCGCCCAACAGTACTACGACCAAACTGCGGGGAGCGGATGGTCCCAGGCGATCTGGTCCGTGCACTCGATCAGTGGTGACGTCCGTTATGTGACGGCGCTGTTTGTATTGCAGGTCGTGGCGGGCGTTGCCCTGGCGTTTGGCGCGTGGACCAGACTGAGTACGATCGTGACCTGGGTGCTGGTCGCCAGCGCTCAAGCGCGAAGCCCGCTCGTCATCACGTCCGGCGATATGTTGTTCAAGTTACTTTTGTTGTGGAGCATTTTTCTGCCTTTAGGCCGCATTTGGTCGGTTGACGCTTGGAGAAGTGGAAGAACTGTCGCCAACGAGCCTCACTTGTGGCGATGCAATCTGGCTACCACCGGAGTGATTCTGCAAGTAGTGATTATGTACTTCTTCACCGGAGTCGCGAAGTTCAATTCGATTTGGTTTGAAGGGACTGCCATGGATTTTGTGTGGCGCTTGGATATTTTTGCCAACCCTTGGGGCAAGTGGTTCTTGTCGTTCACTGCGCTGAACCAGATTATCGCATGGGCCACGTTGTTCATCGAGCTGGTTGCCATCTGGTTGTTGTTCATACCTTGGCGGAACGCATTTTGGCGAGTTTCCATCATGGCCGCTTATTGGATGTTTCATTTGGGAATCGCTTTGACCATGACCATCGGGCTCTTTCCCTTGATTTGCATGGTCGCCTGGTTGCCCATGTGGCCAGCCGAATGTTGGCGCCGAGTTGCCCGCCCAGTGCCGAGCGACTCGAATGATCGGGAACCGATTTGGAGACACTGGGCAGGAATCGCGGGAAATGCCTTTTGTGGGTTGCTTATCGCGCTGATGGTTTGTTGGAACCTGTACAACATGAACGCGGCGTGGACTAAACCGCTGATGCCGAAACCGGCCCATTATATTGGACATTGGACTGGGTTCTATCAACACTTTCAGATGTTTGGCATTCCACCCAAGGTCAATCCTTGGTTTGTGTTCGAAGCCAAACTGAATGACGGATCGACCGTTGATATCTTTTGTACGGATGGCGTTTTGAATTACAAGAAGCCGTTGTTGGTGCGCGATACGTTGCCCAGTCACAACTGGCGGCGACTGTTGCAAAACATGTTGCATGACGATATGGCGTTTCTTCGTGCACCGTTGTTGGAATACGCTATTCGCAAATGGAATATGGCACATGATCCGGAACGGCACGTTCGATCGGCGCGGCTGGTAAACTACATGCAAGAATTGGGACCGCAGTACCGCGAAGGGGATTGGGTGAGCCGCGTGTGGGCCGTGTATCCCGGCGAGACACATGACCCGGGCCAAGCGCTTGAAGACTTGCTCAACCGAATGCTCGACCGTCCATTTTAGGACGTATCCCAGGGCCCGCCAATACAAGTCCCCCGCCAATACAAACCCGCAGCGCAAACGCGTGAAACCCTGACAGGAGCGCGGGTCGTATCAGAATAATTGCTTGGCGCCGTGAACCCACTGTCGAAAGAAACTCAAACGGCGCGCTGCACGGTTTATTCACCGATGGTAGCGCGATTGTCGATTCGGTACACGCCCGGTTCGAGCTGCAACTGGCGAACAAAGCGGTCTAACTCGGCGACTGAATTGAAATTCCCTGTGACGACAGCCTGCCCGCCCTCGATCACAACTTGCACACGGTTGTTCAAGTCCGCCATGCCTGGGAGCCTTTCCAAACGCTCCGGCAAGCGCGATTGGATCGGCACATTGTTTTGGGGTGGCAACTCGATTCGATTGACAAGCACAGCGCGAACGCTTCCACGTTGCACCTCAAATCCATTTCGGTTATTCATTCCGGACTGGCCGAATTGCCCGCCAAAGTTATTCCCGAACAGGTTGCCGAAATTCTGACCGCCAAACCCACCGAAATTTTGACCGCCAGTTCGGTTGCGATTGCCCTGCATACCGCCAGCCGTTCCACCAAAATTCTGTCCACCAATAAACCCTTGCGAACTGCTAAAGGTCGGGTTGCCGGTTTGGCCGCCTGGACCAGATTGCATGCCTGAGAACGCATTGCCGCCCAGCCCACCGGTTCCACCCTGCCCTCCTGACGTCCCCAAACCACCCGTCGTGGACAGCCCGCTGGATCCAAGCCCACTGGTGCCTCCCATGTTGCCCCCCGTATTCCGCCCACCTGTCTG
>DAOLCX010000582.1:0-2782 GCA_035327685.1 Pirellulaceae bacterium
GCCGCGGCCAATTGCCGTGCAGTCAGAGCCTGCAACTCAACGGAAGGCTCCCACAAACCGTTAGCCCCTGTGTGGGCACGGATCAACCGATCAACTTCAGCGCGCACCGGCCCCTCTGCTCCACAAGCACGATCTAAAAACGCTTGCCGTTCTGTCAGGTCTTCAATTTCGAGAGCCGCTAAAAAGCACTCTTTAATCTCATGAATCTGCATGTTCTGGAATACCTGACAATCTGGTCACATCCATTGGCAATGCCGTTCCAAGTATGACCTGCCGTAGTCACAGGCACTTATCCATGCGTACAAACAAGTTGATGCGCCTCAGAATATTAGCCTGGGGCCTGAACTGTTTTATTGGTTTGGATGGCCAACCCGTCCAGCCAGTTCCTCGCAAAGTCGATACCCACCCTTTGGTTTTTTCTCTGTAGACAAATTGTAATCGCCTTCGTTGGAAACACGACTGCCAACGCTATATCCGGGTACAGCCAATGGCGAAATCGTGACGGCAAGCTTTGTCCACTTGTATGTCAGGGAACACTCAGTTCCATTTCTTCGCACGTCTGGTAAGCTAGACTTTCAGGCCGGAAAAGTAATGCTTCCAGGCGTGTTAAAACATGACTGATCGTGAATTCTCTCGGACCGACTCCAGACAATGGCCCAGGCGCACGGGATTCACGTTGAGCGTACTTGGATGGCTCGGAATTGGTTGGTATGCATTCATCAAGGTGCAAGTTTGACGGCATTGGTCATCGCCATTTGTTAGGCGAAACGGCTGAGTTGTTCGCCACCTATCGTGATCCTGTGGCAAACGCGGATCAGTGGAAACTCCTCGTTGAAACAACTTCGGCGATTCAAGCCGAACTTGATCGGAGTTGATTGAGTCAAAAGTCTTTTGCGTTTTGTCCGGCGAACCGTTGATTGGTTGGGCAGTCGGCATTGCCGATGATATGCGTTTTATTGTTCTTCTCCGAAAAAGGATTACCATGAAAACAGATAATCTCCATCGACTGATGACGCGCCGCAGTGTATTGCCCTGGTTAGCCATATCCTGCACAACCGCCGTGACGTCAGGCTGCGCGCGTAGTCCCGAACATATACCCACCGCTTTGGACCGTTCACCTGAACAACCTCTGAGCGGCGACGAAACTACCGTGCGCTCGGCAGTTTTGGCGTCGGTCTATTACCTCGAAGTCGTGACACCGGAATCCAATGAGATATGTGCCATGTACGAGGCGATGTATGGTGTGAAGTTTGGCGAGGCCGACCAGCACCTGGGTGGTGCGCGCACAGTTCGGTTGGCTAATGGAGTGTTGTTGGGCGTGAGGGCTCCGATGCACGGAGGGGAAAGGCCGGTGGTGCGGCCGTACGTTTTGGTTGACGACATCCAGGCGGCGGTTGCCGCTGCGGAGAAAGCAGGGGCGGAGATCGCCGTGCCGCCCATGCTCATTCCCGGTCATGGCACCTGCGCGATTGTCTTTCACGGCGGCATCGAGTCCGGACTTTGGCAAATCACAGACTCTTGATACCCATGCACGCGCTCACCGTTTTACTCGGTCCTCGATCTGCCCAGCACCATCGTCATGGCGACGCATATCGCCATGGCAAGACAACTACCAGGCTCTGGTATCGCTGCAATCACTTCGGCGCGGAGATTGAACTGCCGGACCCCAAGTGAAGTATTGAATACGACGGTACCCGTGTAGATGCCCGGCAACAGTCCGGTGGGATCGAATTGAAAATCGTGAATCGCCCGGTCCGAGCCGCTCCCAGTCACGCCGTTGCTAATCAAGTGCCATAGACCAGGAAAGGTGAAGTGTGAAAATCCCGCCCCTGAAATATTCGCGGAGGTCAATGCAACATAAGAGTTAAGGTGGCCGGTACTTTCAAAGATTAATTCACCACCGATGATAGGAGTTCCCCCTTGGGAAACCGTCCCCAAATCCAACGTACCCAGGTGTGGGACCGAGGTGGTTAATTGCGGAATGACATACCGAAAATTGGCCCCAAAATAGGCCACTCCGTCGTTGGCAAAATTCACCGATGGAAAAACCAGTATCGTCGCCCCCGGCGGACGCGCCACGTTATTCAAATAGGTGAGTCCCGCCAGCCCAGGCGAACCAAGTCGCCATGCGACCCCTTCAAAGTTCACATCGGAGCCGACACGATAGATTCCTGGCGAGAGCTGAAGTGTCGAGATTTGCTGGTATCTAAAACTCCCGCTAAAGCCAGGACCCACCAAGGCTGGGCCAGCAAATGGGCTGCCGCTATGGACGTCCGCCACGGTTAGCAAAGCTCCTGAATCGTGCCACAGACCGACAGGAGTGACAGGAATACCATTTGAACTATGGTCGAAGGTACCCAAGTGGGTCACTTGAATCGTATTCGACAAACCAAACCGCCACCCGAAGGTCCCATCTAGTCCAGTTGAAACGAGTGTCGAGCCTGACGCCGAAGGAACGGCGGCAATTACGTCCCCCACGGCGCTCGATGGTCGAACCGCGTTTGAAATCAGCACGGCTATCGCGACCACCATAGAGAGTGCCGTTTTCGAGCACATTTGTGAAATCGTGGCGGAATCGCCTGATGGTTCAAAAGTCGTCTTCATGCATACACCTCACTGGGCCAATATTCAAGTCTCACCAAGATCAATCCTCGAAATAGCACTGCCTCGCGCCGCTCCGTCCAACAAATCGAGCCGCGCGAGTCACCACCTCAAATGAACCTACACACTCTAAAAACTCCCCGAATCGCCGCCATTCCCGTCACAAAAACTGGCGATTTCT
>DAOLCX010000583.1:0-2782 GCA_035327685.1 Pirellulaceae bacterium
CATCGTCGCGCTGAACCTGAATCTCCACGGGGCTGAATGTCCGTTGATCGCGGGCCGTTTCCCACGGACCGTCGGCGATGGTCAATTGCCGCAATTCGACTTTCCATACTCCCTGGTCCGCGCCGGGATGGAGGAGATATTCCGGAAGCCGCTGCAACAGATTGGCCAAACCGGCGGCTGACATGGTAACCGGCTCATCAACGTTGATTCGGCGTTGCGAGTCGGTGGCGATGCGCACGCTTCCCAGCCGCGCCAACGTGCGGAGTTGGCTGTCACGAATATGCACGCTGCGGAGGATGGTGATATTTGGTTGCGGCGTTTCCACGCGATCGATCAACGCGTCGATGCCCAAGGTCGCTTGCAGTCGCTGCGACCACTGCTGAGGAGTGACCGGATGAAAGATTCGATAGACCACCACGGCCGTCGGCAACAGGCAGAGGGCGATAAAGATCAGGCGGCATAACAGTCGGCGCGAGTCATCGCTCATGGGCTGTTTCATCGCTATTATCTCTGCCGAGCTAATTTCTGAAAGGTTTCCCAGCGAGCCTGCATTTCCATCAGGCTGTCTCCGCCAAACTTTTCGACCAGAGCGGCTGCCACTTCAAATGCCACGACATGCTGGACGATGACGCTGGCCGCAGGGACTGCACACACATCGCTCCGTTCATAGCTGGCCTTCTGCGGCTCTTTGGTTTCCATATTGATCGATTCCAGTGGCTGCCGCAGTGTGCTGATCGGTTTCTTGGCGGCGCGGACAATGATCGGCTGGCCGTTTGTCATCCCGGCTTCCAGCCCACCGGCGTGGTTAGAGGGGCGCGTGTAGCCCAATTGGGGCGTTTCGGCAGTGGATTGGTCGTATTGAATCGGATCGTGGACTTGAGAGCCCGGGCGGCGCGCGGCTTCGAACCCCAACCCGATTTCGACCCCTTTAACGGCCTGGATCGACATCACGGCTTGCGCCAGACGGCCATCCAGTTTGCGTTGCCACTGGGTGTGTGTCCCCAATCCAAACGGGACACCGTGAACCTGGGTCTCGACGATCCCGCCCAGCGTACCTCCAGCCTGCTCAGCCGCGTCGATGGCCAGTTTGAACTGTTCGTCCATCGCAGTGTTCAATGAATAGACGATGCTCCGATCGCGCTCGGCGACCATTTTTAGTATTGAGCCCTGCGGCGGCAACAATTCTGTTTTCGGTTCGGCGCGGACGGTTCCGATGGAGAGTACAAAGCCGATGGAGTGGATACCGAACTGCGCCAGGAGTTGGCTGGCCAGGGCTCCGGCGGCGACGCGGGCTGCTGTTTCGCGGGCGCTGGCCCGCTCCAGAACCCCGCGAATTGACCCCAGGTATTTGATTGCACCACTCAAGTCGCCGTGGCCGGGGCGGGGTCGCGGCAGTTCGCTCAACCGAGGCAACTTGAAGTCGGCATTCTTAATCTGCAGGCAGATCGGGCTCCCCAGTGTGACTCCATTCCAGACACCGCTCAATAGATCGACCTGGTCCTGCTCCAAGGCTTGACGTT
This sequence comes from Pirellulaceae bacterium, assembly GCA_035327685.1. Lineage (GTDB taxonomy): Bacteria > Planctomycetota > Planctomycetia > Pirellulales > Pirellulaceae > BJ22. Next base: position 1,521 of record DAOLCX010000583.1, read on the forward strand.
GCCCACGCCCGTAACCACCCTGGCGGCGTTTCAACTCGCGGTTGATGGCTTCGACGTCGATTTCTAGACCGGCGGGGAACCCATCGACAATCGCTGTCATCGCGGGACCATGCGACTCTCCGGCGGTGATATAGGTCAACATGCCTGCTCTGGAAAAAGACAATTTTGACTTCCATGATGACCGGCATCCAAACCGGTCGATCAAACCGTAAGCCTCCACGGAATTAGTTGAAAATCCGTGATTGTAGGACAATGTTTCTACAATGCCGTGAGCGTTTACAACCAACCCACGAAGAGGCGCGCACCTCACCCTGCCCCGACCGAACACCCTCACGACGTGCGCGGATTCTAGCGGTCGCAACGGTTTTCAGAAAGTGCGATTGGTAGGCGAAATAGGCAAGGACTTCGACTAAAATAGATGATAGCAGTGCGCGTGCGGGGCAGGTCGAAGTCAAGTTGCAGTGTAGGGTTTGAAGTCGGATGACATCTAAGATTCTGGTTCCCAAGCGTGCACGGTTTACAGGTGGGCTACGGCCGTTAATGACAGATCGGCAGGCCGGGCGTAGGGGCAAGAGCCTGATGATCATTGCCGGCGCGTGGCTGTGCTCCGTCTGTAACCCCGCTTGGTCGCAACCACCGGGAGTGGCCGCAGGCCCGCCGCTGGTGGCCGTAAGTCAAGTCACACGGGATCAAATTGCTGAAGAGCAGTCGTTTCTGGGAACTTTGCTCGCATCGCGACAAGCGGTCATTGGTTCGGCGGTAGAAGGTCGCGTCACAGCTTTGAATGTGCAACCCGGTGACTATATCCGTGGCGCGACGGCGGAACGGCCCGCCGACATTCTGGCGTCGCTGGAAACGGAGATGCTGGAAATTGAAATCGGGGCGGCCAGGATTCAGTTTGAATTGGCCGGGCAAGCGGCCGAGGAATTGGCAGCAGTATTGCCCGCCGAAATCGAATCGGCAGCCAGTCGTTTGGTCGAATCGCGTGCCCGGGCCGATTATGCGCGACAGGAACTGGAGAGGTTGAAACGTTTGGCATCATCGCAAGGGACTGCCGTCGCGCCTTTGGAAATCGACTTGGCAGAAAGTCAGCTCAATGCCCTGAATGAATTGGCGCGACAAGCTGACATCGAGCACGAACGGCTGGTCGCCACGCGCGGGACGAGGTTGCAACAAGCCCGGCTGCGCGCCGATGCTGCACAACAAGAGGTGTTGCGCCTGGAAGACTTGAAAAATCGTTTCGACGTGCGCGCACCATTTGA
>DAOLCX010000584.1:0-2781 GCA_035327685.1 Pirellulaceae bacterium
AACGCTGCCAGAGAGCGGCCATCGCCCGGCTTCCCCAGATTCCAGGTCCGGCCAGAACGCTGACCCATTGCCACCAACGCCAGGAATGGACCAGGAAAGGGACGGCGGCGAGCGTGGCGGTGGCGAATGGGATCCAGCTATTGACCAACAATAGCCCGGCGACGGCCACCAGCAATATTTCCAGCCAGAGCCAAAGCGACACATGAACTGAGTCTTGCGCGGACAGATACCAAATGACTCCCGACGAAATGGCCCAGGCGGTCCCGAGCGCTCGCTGTGCTTGTGCGCCCAACATATATGGCTCGCGGAAACTGAGAAGATGTTCGCGAGCGCGGTGGCGTTTTTTGCGGCGACAGTATTCGTCTAGTTCATGGGCGGCGAACAGGTGCAGTGATTCGGCCCCACAGGCCCCGATCATGGCGCACGCCGCTCCAGCAATCATCAATAACAACCAGACGTCGGCGCTCATGCCAGTTCTCGCGAGGACGGCGAGTCTTCGAAGACGTATCGATATCCCAAAGATTCCAGTACTGACCGTTCCCAACGCCGCATCTCGGCCGCGCCCTGATCCGTTTGGTCATCCAGCCCCACCAGATGCAATGCGCCGTGGATCGCGTAGAGAGCCAACTCGCCAGGCACCTGCACGCCACGCGCGATCGCTTCGCGCTCAGCGGTATCCAAGCTGACGACGATATCGCCACACAATTCATCGGCCTCAGCGTCGCTCAAGGGAAAGGTCATGACATCGGTCGGTGAATCCTGACCCAGATACTGGCTGTGCAGCCGGGTGATTTCCCGATCAGTCACAACGGCAATGGCAATCTGAGCGCGGCAGACGCCGAACTCTTTCAAGACTCGGCGGGCAGCCGAAGTCAACAGCGTTTCATCCACGGGTCGCTCAGTGTGGTTAATCACTTCGACGGCGACCCACCGATCATGCAAATTGTTGCTCGGAGTACTTGACTCGTGCATGATACATCGCGTTTAAGGATTTGGTCAGACTTTCCTGAATCATGGAAATCTGTTGTATTGTAATCGGACATTCATCAAATTGCCCATCGTCCAGGCGTTTCTTGGTAATATCGCGCACAACGGCTTCAATTCGAGACGGGGCGGGTTCTCGCAAGGTGCGACAAGCCCCTTCAATGGCGTCGGCCAACATCAAAACGGCCGCTTCCGGTGTTTGCGGTTTGGGGCCAGGGTAACGAAAATCGGCATCGGACACATCTTCTTCGCCGGCGGAGTTGACCGCGCGGCGATAGAAATACTCGACGACCGTAGTCCCGTGATGTTGTTCGATCAGATCGATAATCCGCTGCGGCAGGTAATGGCTGCGGGCCATGTCCACTCCGTCCTTGACGTGTGAAATGATCACAAGAGTGCTCATGGTGGGGACCAGATCATCGTGTTTGTTGGCACCGCCACCCTGGTTCTCTACAAAATACTCGGGCTTGCGCATTTTGCCGATGTCGTGGAAGTAGGCTCCGACGCGGCACAACAAACCATTGCCACCGATGGCATCGGCGGCCGCTTCCGCAATCGAGGCCACGTTGATGCTGTGGTTGTACGTTCCCGGTGCGCGTTGAATCAGTTGTTTCAGGAGTGCATGGTTCGGATCACTCAACTCTAACAAACTAATATCGGTCGGCAACTCAAACCACTTTTCCAGGAACGGCAAAAGCGGCGCCATCAACAAACCAGCTCCGCAGGCCGAACCGGCAAACCACAGCGCCTCCATCACCAATTCGCTGCGGAACGGATAACCGACCAGTAACTGGACACCGATCACCACGGGGAACACCACCAAGCCGGTGATGATTCCGATGTACACCGACTTCTCGCGGCGCCGGATCGAGCGACAGAACAGCGCCGATGTCGAGACTCCGGTGGCCAACACAATGAACTCGCTGTAGGGATAGCCATGCGCCAAGGTGAAGGTCATCGCCACTAAAGCCCCTAGGAATACCGCCAATTCCACATGCGCTGCAATCGCAATGGTCATGGCACACAGCACGAGCGGGATGATTTCCAGGCGGGCTTCCGGGTACTCGGCGACCAGCCAGGCCAGGCCGTACGTTCCGGCAAAGGCACCGACCAGCGCAGCGTAGCGGCGCCAGTCCTGGATCAATTTCCGATGACGCTGCCAGAGATAAGCGCTGAGCAGGCCCAAAGCGGCCATCACGAACGCGACAAATACGACACTTCGCAACAATCGTTGTGGCCAGGTGGATTGGGCTAATAACGCCTGATGCTCGGCGATCAGCAAACGCATGTCAGCGTGGTCCAATGGGGCTCCACCGCCAAGCGTATTGCGGCGCTGAGCGTCCAGCACGCTCCTTTGCAACAGATCGCCGACTTCATACCGGCGCGTTTTCTTGGGGACTTGCTCCGCGGCCAAGTCAGCAGCGCGGCGCGTCCCCTCGGCGTCGAACCTCAGGGTCGTCGGGAGCCGGGGCCGAAGCCAATTGAACAACCGCTCACCGATCATTTCGGGATCGACGTAGAGATGTCGAGCGCGATCCAGTTCTTCTTGCAGTTGCCGGCGCAGTTTGTCGGCGATTTCGGCAATACGCACCCGCGAAACATCGACGCGCTGCGTCGATTCACGGTTGCCTCGCACATAGACTTGTATCTCACGCAGACTTCCTTGCCCTGATTCATGCTCCAGGTTTTCCAGCAAGCCCGTATGTTCGAAATCCAAAAAGGCTTTGTCCAGTACGGACCGCAGGACTTCCAACGAAGCATCATTTTCGAGCGACTGGCGGAACGCCAACAGCAGTT
>DAOLCX010000585.1:0-2778 GCA_035327685.1 Pirellulaceae bacterium
CATCGCACACGATGGCAACCAGGAGTTCCGATTTCCCGTTCAGTTTGGGGGCAAGATTCTCAACCCGCTGGAGGTATCACCCGATTTGTTGGACCTCGAAACTTTACATCCGGGTGATGTTGTATCGCGCCGAATTGTACTGCGCGGCGAGGAACCTTTTACGGTGGTCGATGCCCAGAGTGCTTGTCCATCGATTTCCGTGAACTGCGTGAAGGACCGCAAGAAGGTTCATGTGGTGGAGGTAACCTATGTCGCTTCGGACGTCATGGGCCCATTAGAGACACAGATTCGGTTCATCACGGACTTGCCCGGCGGGCAAGCAGTCAACTTGCCCATCACCGTCTTGGTTGCAGGAAAAGAAAACCGGGAGGCGGGGGAGTCCACTCGATGATCGTGAGCTAAGGGGGTAAGGGGGCTGATGAATACGTACGACTATACCTTCCCACGTTGGCTACTCTTCGTGCTCTTATCCGGATTGGCGGGGATGGTTTTCAACGGCGGATGGATTTTTAATTCCGGGCCGGACCCCAATCCATCGCGACATGCCAAATCATCCTCGCCCTCGTTGATGTCGTCCGGTTCAGGCAGTTCAGTCAACCAGAGCGACTGGAGGATGCCCGCCGATCAGGAAATGACTACCGAAATTTCGGTTCTATTGCAGCAGCAAGTTGACGCCTGGAATCGTGGTGATTTGCTGGAGTTCATGCAAACGTATTGGGAGTCCGAGTTATTGACATTTTCGTCGGGAGGGCGAACACAGCGAGGGTGGCACGCCACTTTTGAACGGTACCGAGCGCGGTACCCCAAGGGTTCCATGGGAAAACTCCGTTTTGACGAACTGGAAATCTACCGATTGACCGACCAATGGGCATTGGTGCTAGGACGTTGGTTCTTGACGTCCGAGACTGGTGACAGCGAAGGCAACTTTACCTTGGTGCTGCGCGAGGTCGGTGAGGCTTGGGTGATCGTGCATGATCACTCTTCGCTGCTGGCCGACGATCCCCCAGATACGCAACCGGGTAAAGCCGGAGATTAAACATGTTGCGTCTGGTCGTCGGTGGGGCATTTTGGTTGTTGTTTCTGGCCGCGACCTGGTGGGGGTTTGGACGACGCTCGTTGGAGCAAAACCTGTGGGGCCAATTGCTCGATCATGCGTGGCCGAGCCACCGCGAATGCGTCGTTCATATTAAGCCGGCCCAAGCCCTTCAAGTTGGCGACCCGGTTTACCTATGGCAGCCTGATCAGGCACCGGGAACTCCCATCGGACGAGTGGTTCGACTGCAATCGACAACCAGTCGGGCGACAGGGATCGTGGAGACTGATTGGGCCCAGATTGAGTTGTATGGCATTGCCCCAGCGCTGGACCCCAGGGACTCGCTGTATGTGATGAATACTCCGCGGTCCTTGGGTTGGGTCATTGAAACGATGTTGCCACGCGAAAGTCGGCACAAAATCGGTGAGATCATACTGTCTGCCTGGGCAGAACATCACGAGATGATTTGGAACGAGTTGCGGCCCATTATCGAATTGGCGCTGAGCGATTCAGCCAAGGTTATCGGTGAGGAGTTAGCAGCCTCCTGGCAGCGGCATCGAAACGAATTGTACGAGGTGGCGGACCGCTACCGCGACGAGTACCTGGAACGGCACGTGTTACCGGTACTGCAACAAGTCGTCTGGCCGATGATTCAACACGAAATGCAGCCGTTGCTGGAACAAATCGGTTTGCGGATGTGGGAGCGAGCGTCGGTATTTGGCTTCACCTGGCGTTACCTGTACGACGCGTCCCCTTTGCCGCGAAGAGACCTGTTGCGTCGAGAATTTCAGCGGTTTGCTGAAAAAGACGTGGTTCCCGTGTTGATCGAATTCACGCCGGCGATGATTCAGGCACAACAGCGAGTCGTCGAGGCTGCCACCAGTCACCCGCGCGTGCGCGACGTGTTGGCCCTGGGTTTACAACATCTTGCCCAAGACGCCCAATCGCAGCGGTTGATGCTGACCATTGTACAGGAAGCAGTCATCAGCAACCCGCGCTTGGTCGATGTCTGGCGCGATGCGTGGAGTACGCCGGAAGCCCAAGCCGCTTTTGATCGCATTGGCATGGCTTTGGAGCCCTCCATCGTGAGCATTGGCGAGTTGTTATTTGGCAGCCCGCATGTGGAAATCACCCCAGAATTCTCGCGCGTCTTGCGCAATCGGGTTCTGTTCAAGGACGATCGTTGGTTGTTGTTGGTGTTAGCCGATGGCGTGGATCGAGAGCGGTCGAAATCCGTCCGCTGTGAGTTGACAGCCCAGCCGGGTTCGCGCCAATTCATCGACGGCTTCAATCCCTTCCACATCCCTGCGACCAAACGAGAGTAAGGTTTCGTTACCTCAACCGAATGATTCTATGGAACCACCGAATTCCGGGATTCGACTCCAGAACGTGACCGTCCAGGCTGGATCCCGAATCCTGCTGGATCGGGTTCAGGCATTATTTCGCCAGGGAGAAATTACCTTGGTCGTCGGCCCGAGTGGAGTTGGAAAAAGTCTGTTGCTGAAAGCCATAGCTGGACTGATAGGAACAGATGACGAGGGAGTCCGCGTTTCTGGTCACGTTCAGTGGGATGACCAGCCGCTGATACCAGGAACAGCCGGTGTGGTTTTTCAGTCGTTTGCCCTGTTCGACGAACTCAGCCCTATCGATAACCTGGCATTGGCTCAGAGCGCCAGCCACCAATCGGCGGACAAATCGCCGGAAGCCTGGCTGAAGGAACTAAACGTCCCGAGCGATGTTCCTAC
>DAOLCX010000586.1:0-2776 GCA_035327685.1 Pirellulaceae bacterium
AGCATGGACGAGTGGATCTGCGACACCCACAGGGTTTTGATCTACAACAAGACGACTTGCGGAACGCACCAGAACCAAGCCTGGCCATCAATACCGTGAACGGTTTCCCTTTCCGAAATACACCGAAACCATCACCTTCAACCCCCTCCTGAGCGTGAAACAAGCGATCAAAGCAAGCAGTAAATGGAGATTGCCACCCCATCGCAGGTGTTAGTTGGGAGGCTTTTCGTGTCGGTCGGATACCTGCCATCCGCATTCAATGTTTCACGGACCACCACTTGCTCCCCCCAAATTGGGGGGTGTTGGTGGTGGTTGGATTTTGTTGAAAAAACAGGGATGTTCTGAGTTTCCCTCTTTGTTAAGTTGTAGCGGCAAGTAAACTAATCGATGGCAGAGTAGAGCTACAGGTTGTGGCGTTTGTTGGAGTTGTAACTGTTTTTAGTTTTGTTTGGGAGAACATCTTATGAAGCACATCGTTAGGGCTGCCGTGTTGGCAGTCATGTTGGGCGCGCTCGCGCCGGCAATTCGTGCAGACGAGTTGTGGAACAATGGTCCGATGATCACGCACGCAGGCGGGATGTCAAATGGTGCCGATCGCAGCGCCATTGGAACGGGTGGCACCCTTTTTGGTTTCGGTGTCCAGCAGACCGCAGGTAACCGCATGGCCGATGATTTCTCGGTGGGCGGTTTGGGTTGGTTTGTGGATTCGATCCGTTTGTTCACGTATCAAACAGGTTCGTCGACGACTTCTACGTTGACGGGTGTGACGTTGCGTATTTGGGATGGTCTGCCGCAAGCCAGTAATCTGGTGTGGGGTGACGAGACTACCAACGTTTTGGCTGCTACGGGTTTTACCAACATCTATCGAACGACGGGTACGGTTAACAACGACTTTAACCGTCCAATTATGTTTGTCGATATTAATTTGGGTGGACTGAATTTGGGTCCAGGTACCTATTACTTGGATTGGTCTTTGTCGGGTTCATTGGCGTCGGGCCCTTGGGCGCCGCCAGTGGCCGATCCATCCAACGTGCTGATTGCTGGTAATGCTCTGCAGCGCGTTGGCGCGGCGGGCGTTTATAATCCAGCGTTAGACGGTACGACTCAGATGGCGTTGCCGTTCATCATTAACGGCACTGCGATTGTGATTCCAGAGCCCGCGACGGGAGCTTTGTTAATCGGTTTGCTGGGAATGTTTGCTGTGCGTCGTCGCAAGTAAGATATTTCACGTTGACCTTTGCATTTTGACAATTCATGCGGGCGGACAGGACTTTCTGTTCGCCCGCATTTTTTGGAACACGTCCACCACTCGGCATTAACATCTCGGTGAACAAACGACGGCCGAAAACAGGATCTAACCCTTTGGTGCCACGGTACATCGTCAACCAGGGTGTGAACGATTTCCACCTTCAGGGCAAGCCAGATGTTTTGAGCTTGACGATCTTTTGTGACCAAGGCTGATCGGGCCGTGAACGGATACAGGAATTGAAACGCATTCAGACCCAGAACCCCCTGGACCTGAGTCGCCAGCGCGGCGCGCCATTTCTGCTCACTGCAACAAACGAAGCGCTGAAATTATACCCCCCGAAAGCGGTGTTGCTCTGAGGTAATCTCATTGGAGTTTGGTCTTTCAAGTGTTGTCTGACAATCTCAGCATTCTGCTGCGAAGTGAATAATCTTCCAGTTCTGGTTATGGACAACCTCCTGAGTTTGGATTAACGTAACCCATAACAGATGATTCCACTTCCATGAGAGGCAAGACAGGAAAAAGGAATAGCGAACTTATGACCAAGTGCGTGGGGTTAGGAAAATCATCATGTTGTGTTTGCTGCTTTGTTTCCGTGATTAACGTCTGAGGTATGTTATGAAGCGACATGTAGGGTTTTTACTGTTTGTTTTCTCATTCGCTCTGATGTCCGTCCACGCGTGGGCTGATGTCTTGCCGGGCGGCAGTTTGTCGCAATACGGCAACCTTGTCAATTTTGGGACCTATAAAATGAAGGCGAACGGCAACTTGGTTAAGGTGCCGGGCAACGCTTTGACCACGAATGGCGTCGAGTGGTATCAAAAAGATGTTGGGTCTGGTTTTTTCTTTGATTCAGTAGGTGGCCAAGGCAGTCAAGAGTTCGTCACGAATGCATTCGGCGACATTACACAAACGGCGACTCCGACGGTTTGCGGATTTCGTTTGTTTTATGCGACGAATGCTGTAAACGGCACGCTCACTGCGGAAGTTCGTTTTTACAACGGGCAGGATTTTGGTGCGACACCCAATCCGACGGCAGCCGCGTTTTCCCTCAACCTTCCCTCGGATCCCGGTGGAGCCCTGGTTGCAGGTTTTGTTGATATTAACTTGCCCGGTACATCGTGGTTTAATATTAACGGTCATGGCTTTGAATACGGCCTGAAGCATATCAGCGGCGGAACGACGTTTGGTCCGCTGTTGGCCGCAGGGTCGAACGCCGCGCCTTTTGCGGGTGACGGTGGCAATGGTGGCTCCGGTGGCCCGTTGGGGACAATTTTTAACGTTTGGGAATCATGGAACGCTAACCAACAATCAGGAACACAAACTGGCTTATGGTGGTTTGGTGGATCGCCATTTATGCACATGATGACGGTTTACCAACCAGGCGTGATCCCTGAACCAGGTTCTGGTTTGGCTTTGGCGCTGATTGGTGTGGTCGGACTCGTGGCGCGTCGTCGCCGCAAGTAGGCCTGACAATTTGACGTTGGATTTTTTGCGCGGCGGGGACAGTAAGTCCCCGCCGGTTCTTTT
>DAOLCX010000587.1:0-2766 GCA_035327685.1 Pirellulaceae bacterium
CCGGAAAAATAGCGCTGACTGCCCATCATGCCGACGAGGCGCCTCGTTTCAAGCGGGCCGGGGCCGATCTGGTACTGACCCCCTTTGTCGATGCTGCCAAAGAAGCGGTTGACAATTTGCGAGAACAGTTGTCCAGTGCGGAGTGATTCGGAAACCGCTCACGAAATGAAGGGTGCGTGGTGCAAGTCGGCGGGGTTGAAAAAGTCAACCCGCGGAAGCAATGCTCCCGGCTTGTCCGGGAGATTGTTGCGATTCTCGTTTTGCGTACTACATTGACGCATGCATTTCTGACCGGCGACATGCGCGAGTTGCGGCTCGGATTGGAATATCTTGGCGCACGGCACCAGCCAGGACTATTTTGTCCACTTCACTCCCGATCCGTACTGCGGCGGGGAAGTCGTGTTTCGCCGCTCGCCCGATTTGAGCGAGAACGCGCTGGGCCCTATCTGTTTGTAACGGAAGGGACGATAGCGCTAATGACCACAACCATAGGGGACGCGATGTTACTGCTTCTGGACGTGGCGATCAGTTGGGGAACTATGTTTCCTATACTAATGAAGCAGGGCAGCAAGATGACGGAAGTCTATTGAGCGCATTCACAATCAGGATGTCGGCTGACGTCGTCGAGCGAAAGCGTCGGGAAAAGGTCCCTCCAGCACGCGTCCTTCAAGCGCTTCAAGCACTGGCCTGTCGTGAAATCGACTTTGAAACACCAGTTGGCGAAATGGATGAGGCCAAGCGCACGGGTAGCCTAGAAAAGGGGGTGGGGCCAGGCAGATCCCGAGTTGTTAGATTACACCCCTTTTTCGACCGGCTGCAAAGCATTGTTACCAGCCGCCGATTTGACCGAAATGATGATGGCCAGGGCCCAGGCGGCCAACAACAAAAATGGCAATCCGGCCATCAACAAAATTCCGACGGCGTATCCGGCGGCCAATCCGTGTTCCTCCAAGGCGCGCCCACAATTGGGACAGGCCCAGAGCGTGAGGCTTTGCCCCCAAACTATAGCGAAGACGATAGCAGCTATTCGAAAACGAAACATACCGGCACACAATCAATAGCGTTTGTCATACTGTTCAACGAAACCACTGGTACAGAAACAGATACACCAGGATACCGGTGACGGACACATACAACCAGATCGGAAACGTAATCCGCGCCCAACGACGATGAGCCGCCCGCCGATCGCGCAGGCCCAGCACGATGGTGGTCAACGCCAGAATCGGCACGGCCATCGCTAAAACCACATGGGAGGCCAGCAACGGATAATAGACCCAGGCCATTAGGGGATACTGATCAGCAGGAAACTTGGTGTCGCCATACCAGTATTTGTGTAACAGATAGGTCACCAAAAAGACCATCGACACTCCAAAACAACTGAGCATGACCCAACGATGGGCGGCCTCCCGCCGATTGCGGATCAATGCAAAGCCGATCAACAGCAACACTGTAGCGGTCGCGTTGAGCGATACGTTGAGATGCGGCAACATCGATTCGGCTAAGAGCAGTAACATCGAACTAAATCCTCGGTTCTCATCCGCTCAATCTTCAGTTTCGCTTAGCACGCGTCGGGGAGGCACCAGTGTCCGCGGTTCGGGTTCAGCTACCAACTCGTCGATCAGCGTCAGCATTCGGGCTTCTTCCGCAGCGTCCTGCCAATCGAAATCGCCGCGCACTCGCCCCCAGCGATCGACAACAAACAACCGGCTGGAATGGTGTTCGTCGCCAATCGGCGCCCGGAACATTTCCGCACCGATCCGCCGAATCAACAACTCGTCACCAGTACAGAAGAGCCAGCGTTGAGGATCGGCCCGCAGTTTTCTCGCGTATTCTTGCAACTTGTCAGCCGTATCGACGCGCGGATCCGTGGTGATGCTGACTAGCTTCACCGGTCGATCTCCCAGTCGCTCGCCAAGCGACGACAAATACTGATTTTGGGGAATGCAAATCCCCGTGCAACTCGTAAAAAAGAAACTGGCAATCCAGACTTCGCCGGTCAAGTCTCGCGAATAGAAAGAATCGCCATTGGATTGAGTCAAAAAGAACTCGCGCAGAAATGGGACGTCTTTCCAATCGCGAGGTTCTTTTCCAGCCAGAACATTTCGCGTCGAGAACGACTCTTCCAGCGGCACTGAATCTTCGCGTGCCAGTTCCCGCGCCACCTGGACAAATCGTTTCATGTCCCACGGATCGTCCCAGACAAACCGGTCGCGCCAACGTCCCCACTTATCGACCAGCAGAATGTTGTCGGTATGATTGCTTTTGTCGATGACTTCGACTCGAAATGTATGCTCGCCCAGCTCTTTGATTCGGTGAAGCGGGCCGGTCAAAAAGTACCATCGCGGCGGCTGAGCGGCATAGTCGGCGGCATATCGCTGGAGAACCTCCGTTGTGTCATGGTCGGGATCGACAGTGACCGAGAGAAAGCTGATATTCACTCCGGAAAGCTGCTCGTTCAGACGTTGCACTTGCCGGTTCAAATCGCGGCAAATATCCGGGCAGGTGGCAAAGAAAAAACAGACCGCATACGGACGGCCGTCCAACTGTTCCGAACCGAACTCGGCACCCGTTTGGTCAAACAATTGAAAGCGCGGGACATCCGGAAAGTGTCTCCAATTGACATCTTCAAACACGCGGCCTATCTGCATGGGCGGAATACGTTCTCGCGAGCGATACCAAATCGCCACGACCATCAGACCCACCAGAACCCACAACAAGATCGGAATCAGCCGACGCAATACCATCTCACGCATGCCATTCAAAAAT
>DAOLCX010000588.1:0-2761 GCA_035327685.1 Pirellulaceae bacterium
GTTTTGCAGCGAGTCCTCTTTTTCGGAAAGGGGGGGACGCAGCAGGGGTTGGACCCCCCAATGTTCTTGGTAGGGCGCCCCGGGTTCAATCCACCGCCGCAGCAAGTCGATCTGCTCCACCGATAAAATCTTGTGCGAATCGACGGGCGGCATGCGCAAGTCTTCGTCTTTGCTCGTAATCCGTTTCCACAACTCGCTGCGCCTCAAGTTTCCGGGGACGATCGCCCGCGTACCCCCCAGGTCCTGCGTTGCCCCGTCGAGGGTATCCAAACGCAAATCGGCTTCCCGTGTGGCGGCATCCGGCCCATGGCAAGCAAAACAATGTTCCGCCAAGATCGGGCGGATGTCTCGATTGAAATCAGGGTCGTCGGTTGACGAATCAACTCGCCCAGGGAGTGCGCCGATGAGCACGGCGACCATTACTGCGAATATGCGTATGACAATAGCCAAGCGGATTCTCCTTTGGCGAGAGGCAAATCTATAGTAAATGACTCTGCCGCTTGCCTAAACAAAAAATTTTCCGTCTTCGATATTGTAAATCAAACCAGCGTCCACGTCATCAGATCAACTCGCTGCCATCAACATATAGAGCAGTGAAACTTGTGACAATGACTCAATGCGGCGAAGTGACTTGAGCATTTTGGTACAATACTTTGGAACGAAATTTGCCTGTTTCAAGCCGGTCTGACCCGACGACGAACTCAAACGAACTGCGCAAGATGAACCAGTATCGACCGATTGACGATCCGCAAGCGGTGGAAAGTTTTTACCACTTGCATGAGGCCCCAGCCGCGGGTCGCGCGTGCCGCGGCATGGCGTGTTTCGCAGCGCGACATCGGAATGAAGTCGCTTTTCAACGCGCAGAACAAGACCAACATCCGATCTATTGCCTTGGGCAATGCTACGCCGCCCCCGCCGTTGCGGGTTCCGAAAAATCATGTGATGTGCGTCTGGCCGCTCGGCAGCCGACGTTGTTGGAAAATGTGCTGAACGGCCCTGTACGAAAGCTTGACGATTATCTGCGAAAAGGTGGTGGTGCCAGCCTGGAACAAGGGCGCCTCATGCAGCCCGACGCATTGATTAAAATTATGGAAGACTCAGGTTTGCGCGGACGGGGCGGAGCCGGCTTTGCCGCCGGGCGAAAATGGCGCGCTGTGCGCGAAGCCGCACTGCAGTCTGGCCGCTCAATAGTTGTCGTCAATGCCGACGAAGGGGACCCCGGTGCCTTCAGCGACAAGGTTCTTTTGGAAGACGACCCGTTTCGGCTCCTGGAATCCGCAGCGATTGCCGCATACGCCGTCGGCGCCCGGGAAGTGATCATCTATCTGCGGTGTGAATACCAGGCGGCCGCCGAGATCATGCAGCAGGCGATCTCTCAAGCCCAAGCCGCCGATTGGCCGGGAGGAATCACCTATCACCTGCATTCGGGACATGGGAGTTTCGTGTGCGGTGAAGAGACATCGTTGTTGAATTCGCTCGAAAGACGTCGCCCCTTTGTCCGGACGCGACCCCCCTACCCTTTTCAGCACGGACTCCATGGACAACCGACGTTGGTTCACAATGTCGAAACGTTGTGTGCCGTGCCGTGGATCGTTCAACATGGCGCCGCGGCGTACCGTGATCTGGGGGTGGACGACAGCGCTGGAACCAAATTGATTTCGCTGAACTCATTGTTTCATCGTCCGGGACTGGTCGAAGTTCCTTTTGGAATCTCTGTGCGGACCATCGTCGAAGATATCGGCGGAGGGCCGCGAGACGAACCGTTCTGGGGTGTGATGATCGGTGGGCCGTTGGCTGGCGTCCTGCCGCCATCGGTTTGGGATGTACCTTTTGCCTATCGAGATTTGGCCCGCGTTAAAGGGTCCGTCGGCCACGGCGGAATCGTGGCGTTTGATTCGCATACGAAGTTGGGCTCGCTAATGCGCGAAGTGTTTCTGTTCGGAGCAAACGAGTCCTGCGGTTGGTGTGTTCCCTGCCATCAGGGTTTGAACGAGTTGTCCGCGGCATTCGCGGGCGATCGTCTTGAGGGCCCGATCCTATCTCGCTCGCGTTGGAGCGAATTGGTCGCCGCGCTGGAAATGACCAGTGTTTGCGGACACGGCCGTGGCCTGGCCGATTTTGCCTACGCAATCGAGTTGCATTACAGCCAGGAGTTGACGGCATGGCTTCAGTAACCTCATTGGATTCCCGCGCGTTGTTGGAAATTGAAATCGATGGTCGACGGCATTCTTTTCCTGCCGGAACCACCATCCTGCAAGCGATTCAGAAGTTGGGCGGATCGGTTCCGCACCTGTGTCACGACGACCGGTTGAAACCTGCTGGTGCTTGCCGCACTTGCCTGGTTCAGGTTTCTGGCAAGTCCTATCCAGTCACAGCATGCAACACGCTGGCCGAAGATGGCATGGTAATTGAAACTCGTACGCCGAGTGTTGAGCAATTGCGCCGCACGAATCTGTCGCTTGCGGTGCGCCACTACCCAACGTCGGCGATGACGGCCGAGCCCGACCACCCGTTTCATCAACTATTGGCGCATTATGATGTTTCACCCGGTGGCGTATCAGGTCCACCGGTATTTGCTGACGAGACTCATCCTTATCTCAAGTTGTCGATGGACCGCTGTATTCACTGCTACCGTTGCGTCCGGATTTGCCAGGAGGTCCAAGGGGCCGATGTGTGGCAGGTGTGGGGCCGGGGACCGGAAACGCAGATCGCCCCACGCGGTCAGCAAAGTCTGCTCGACGCAGGATGCGTCAGTTGCGGA
>DAOLCX010000589.1:0-2760 GCA_035327685.1 Pirellulaceae bacterium
ACCTTCACTGTAATTGGCTGTTTCAGCCTTCGACGCGATCGCGCCATCTTTAATTCTGTCAACGGCCCGACTTCCGACAGTTAAGTGACCGCCTTGCCGCGCCGGGAAACTGCAATTTTGAGCGGCGCAGTATAACAAACTCACGCGAAACTTGCCAAGGGCCGACAGGCTTGAAACGCAGTGCAAGCCCGCCCGCGGGGACGATCCCCATGGTTAGTTTCAGCCGCTGAATTGGCCCGTGGGGGGCGGATTCGGGTTTTCCAGCCAACTTTGCGGGTAGCTGGGATCGTCCAACTCCATCGCATCGAGCGTCAAGTGCAGCCGCCGATCGGTATCAAACATCACCGCCATCTCTTCGGTACGGTTCATTGACATGCTCTTCACGATCGTCCCCGGATGAGGCCCATGTGGGATACCGCCAGGATGCAAAGTCATCGACCCCAACTCCACGCCGCGCCGCGACCCAAACTCGCCATCGACATAGAACAAGACTTCATCGGCCTCGACATTGCTGTGGACGTAGGGAACTTTGACCGCGCGCGGGTGGTGATCCAAATGCCGGGGAGCAAATGTGCAAATGACAAACCCCCGGCATTCGAACGTCTGTTGAAAAGGAGGTGGCAAATGCACGGTTCCGGTCAGGGGTTCAAAATCCCAGGCATTAAACGTGTAGGGATATAAAAAGCCATCCCAGCCCACCACGTCAAACGGATGATGCGGCATCGTGACGCGCGTCAACTGATCGCGATTCTTGATCAAGGTGACGGTCGGTAATTCGCGATCGATCGTCACTAACTCTGTCGGTGAATGAAAATCGCGTTCGTAGTAGGGCACGCCCAGATACATTTGCCCATCCGGATTTTGATACCTGGCCGGCACGCGAACCTGTGAAAAAGTCTCCAGAATCAAATGGTCTTCTCGGGTCACATCGTCGGCGACCATACGATAGGTCGTCGTGCGCGGGACGACAACATAGTCTCCTCGACGATAAGGTAGCTTGCCATAAATCGTTTCCAGGTAACCTGAGCCTTGATGAATGAAGATCACCTCGTCCGCAGCTCCGTTGCGGTACAATTCGGTTTGCGGTTCGGCGGGTTTGGCGCGCCAAGCGACTAGATCGTCGTTAAACATCATGGGAATGCGGCCCAGAATGGGATCGCCGCGCCGCGGGAGTTGTTGTGTCTTGATGTGATGATGGCGCAGTTCCCGCTCTTCCAACTTGCGCAAAGGGATCTGACCGGCAGCTTCGGTTGTTAACACTCGCGTCGGAGGCCGGAGATGGTACATAATGCTATACGCCCGATCGAAACCTTGGGTGGTCACGACATGCTCATAGTGCAGGTTTTCGCCCAGAAAACTGTCTTGCTCGCGGTGCATCTGAATATGCCGTTTGGGCGGCAATTGACCGAGTTTTCGATAGCTGGGCATGATTAGTTATCCAAAAACATCAAAAACGGTACACGCCATTGTAGAACCATTGTTCTACATTTACGCGGTTCCGCCTGATTTCGCGAACCGTTACATACAAACGACCTGTTATCGGAATCCTGTGACTTCATGATTGACCTCAGGGTGCCGTGTCATCATGTTTAACAAATTTCCGGCGGTTGGCAATCGGATTTGAGTGCGGTAGGGTACAGGAATGGTCGCCAACGATGCTTGGTAGTCAAGCGTTTGGCGACTTGGACAATACAAGTGCATTCTTTAGGCAAAATGAACTATGACGATCAAACCTGTCGCTTTGGTGACCGGCGGGACCAGCGGAATTGGCCTGGCAACAGCGCGACTCCTGGCCGAAAACGGCTACGATATTGCCATTTGCGGACGAAATACCCCGCGGCTTCATCAAGCCAGAGCGGCGATCCAAAAATCGAGGGCCGGTACCAGAGCGCTGGCCATCCCTGCCGACTTTTCCGAGCCGTTGTCGTCGCCGCAGATGTGTGATCAGACTTTTACAGAATTCGGACGATTGGATGTGGTAGTGAATGCCGCCGCGGTCGCTGCTTTGAGTTCATTCGACGCGATCACTACTGAACAGTTCGATGAGATGCTGAATGTCAATATCCGGTCTCTGTTCCATGTGACGCAAGCAGCGTGGCGCATCATGCAACAACAAGGAAATGGCACGATCATCAATGTCTCGTCGCTAGCGGCGGTCGATCCGTTTGACGGGCTGGGGATTTATGGCGCCAGCAAAGCCTGGCTCGATCTGCTGACACGCTCCTTGGCCCGCGAAGGCAAGAGGTGGGGTATCCGAGTCCATTCGGTGCAACCCGGGGCTGTGGAAACTCCAATGCTGCGCGGATTGTTTCCGGATTTCCCGGCTGAACAAACCGTGTCGCCAGAAGATGTGGCTGAAGTTATCTTCGGACTGTTAGACCCTTGTTGGCGGAATTCCAATGGGCAGATTGTGCAAGTGAGCCGCCAATGACGGAACTTGTCCGCGAGGTGCGCTTTTTCTGGAAAGCGCATGGCCAATTCGGAAACTCCTGGTCGGGCCTGGGGGCCGCCTGGGAAATCGCCCCCTTTTTTTGCCTGCGCGCAACCGTCGCCGGCCCAGTGGCCCAACCCTCTGGCTACCTGTGCGATATTGTCACCATCGATCAACGCCTGCGGCTAGTCATCGAGCGATTGCTGTCGAACGATGAGCCGCCGCAACGTTACGATGATGCGATGACCAGGATTTCTGAAGAACTGGTCGATTGGCGTACCGAACCCATTTCACTGCGGGCCTTGGAATGGATCATCACCCCGTATTTT
>DAOLCX010000590.1:0-2750 GCA_035327685.1 Pirellulaceae bacterium
GCAGGTATCTGTTTCAACTGAAGTTGATGCACTAACCAGGCAATGTGAGCATTGCTGCGAAGCAAAACTCCCACTGTGGCGGTGGGGATGGACGCGTGGATGCGACATACTTCCTCCACCACCCGCTGCAGCACCGCAATTCTTCCAGCTTCTTGCTGCGTCAATTCCGGGTCGCCCTTGATGGCTTCGACCCTCTCCAAGGCGACGTAACCCGGAACGTCAGTCAAGGCCGTGATATGGTGCGGAAAACTCGACTGAACCTGATCCAAAATCGTGCGGTTCGGCGATTCGTCTGGTTCATTGACCGCACCGAGGTTCGCAAATGTCCGATTGACCGTGTCGATAATCGGTTGCGCGGAACGCCGACTGGCGACGAGTGGTTCGCAGGGTTCCAATCGACCGGCCAAACGCGACTCGACCGCGTCAAAAATTTCGGCGACTCCCCCCCGCCAGGCATAGATGGCTTGTTTCTTGTCACCGACACAATAAAACGATCCGCGACTCCCCATCGCCGTCACGCGCTCGACAAGTGGGGCCAGTACCCGCCACTGCGACGGCGAAGTGTCCTGGAACTCATCCAACAAAACGTGCTCGATTCGCGTATCGAGTCGCGTTTGCGCCATTCCGTCCAGCACATCGGCCACGCCATTCAACAAATAAGTAATATCGTCAAAACGGAGTACTCCCTGCCGGACTTGACGCGGGTGCAATTCCCGAGCATAACGGGCAGCAAGTTCACCAGCCGCTGCCGTCCGCTGGCCCAACTCATGTCGCACGGCGCGAGCTACCAACGTTGATAACTCCCGATACGCCTCCACGAGATTTTCGGGCATAGCGCCATAGTAGCGATAGTTGTTGCCATTGACGTTTGCAAGGGGCGTACTGTCAGCCAAATCATCCCAAGCCGCCAGCGATAGGAATTCGAGTTCGGCCAACCAACGATTTCGCTGTTTGTCACGTTCGATGACCAGGTCCGACCACCGCGCAATGAACGCACCAACGTCTTCGCCGCGGACTGGGGGATGATTCAATTCCTGTTCCCACGCCGACGGCAACGACTCCCGGTACAGCTCATAAGTCTGACCAATCGTTTCCAGGGCTCGTTCCGCAATCGACCGGTCGGCATCGCCAGGCGAGATTAATTGCAGCAGCTCAACAATCTGCTGATCGCCCAACATCGCAGCCAAAGCTTGCCGGACCAACGGCGTCAGGCTGGTTCCTTCGGCGATGTCCCAGTCGAGTGGAAGTCCCAGATCCAGACTCATGACCCGAGCCAGCCGATGAAAGAAACTGTCGATGGTGCCAATCTGCAATCGGTGCAACCCTGTGCACATCCGCCGCAGCAATTGCCTGGCGGTCTCCTGATTGAGGTCGATCCCCAAGAATTCACCGAGCTGCCGTGCCGCAGATGCGTCGCCCGCCGCGTGACACAAACGCCCGATAACCCGGTCCATAATTTCGCCGGCGCCTTTCCGCGTAAACGTCGCAGCCAAAATCGACTCCGGGGGGGCACCCAATGCCACCAATCGCAAAAAGCGATTCGATAACGCGAATGTTTTGCCTGTCCCCGCCGACGCTTGCTGAATTTGATGTAAAGCTACCGGCGCCGAGATAGCACTACGCTGTGATCGTTTGGCAGTTCCGCTCATACAGTCGCCTCGCGTCCAAAGATATGGTCCTGACAAATCGCCGCAAAGTCGTCGGAAAAATCTGGCGGCTGCGGATTGGGAGGCCAGAATCTGTTCGCCTTCAGGTCGCGCAGCACCGATTCGGCGACCGCATCGGCCTCATGCAACTCGTCGGGTGTCCATTCTGCCGCATCAAACGTGATATGGCGCAGCAAACTCGGGATCGAAATATATCCAGTGACAATCGCATCGCGATGCGGCTCGACGTCCGGCCGCCACACTGTTAACAGATGCCGGTACAACGGCAACTGCAAGTCGATCCACTCGTGGCGCCGCCGATGCGCCGCCGCAGGGGATTTCGCCCGTTCGCTGCTCTTGTAATCCCACACGGCCCAACGGCCATCATCATGCTGATCAATCCGATCAATACGTCCGCGAATCACAAACGGCTCGCCATCGACTGTCCACGGCACATCCAGTTTTTGTTCGACCGCCACGATCCGCCAGCCCTGTTGTCGCCGCTCGGCTTGGACGAGGGCAAACTGTTTCAATCGCCGCCGCAAACTTTCCAATTGAATCCGCACGGTCGGCAACTTCGCGTCCAAATCGGCTACTTGGGGCTGAGCATCCAAGACTGCTGACAGATACTCGGCGATTTCATAGGAATCATCCGAGTCCCGCAGGTCACTTTCGCCAAACGTTTGCAATACCTGATGGGCCAAGCTTCCGAATTGGTCCCCCCCCAATTCTTCCAAATCGTCGCAGACGGAAACCAGCCGCAACACATGTTTCAAATAGAAGCGATACGGGCAGGCAAGGTAGTCGCGGAACATGGTCACATTCACCAACCTCAAGTCCTGAATGTCGCGCGGTCCCGGTACCTGAAATCCGAGTGGAACGTCAGCTGGTGCCGTTGGCGTAAGCCAGGGCCTGGGGCGACTCGTCCCCGCAAACGTAAAAAATGCCTGTGCACGTCGCACCAAAGCATCGTCGTCGGTGGCTAACAACAATCGAGATGGCTTCAGAGGGTTTCCGTCTCCATCGCGGCGACCAACGACGCATCGAATTCGACGCCGGGAGTGGGCAAGCAAGTTCATCGCATACACATCGCGAGCCAATCGT
>DAOLCX010000591.1:0-2734 GCA_035327685.1 Pirellulaceae bacterium
CAGGGCCGCCAACCGCCGGTCGGACCGCGACGGGCCAGTGGCTGCCCGGCTGAACCGTTCATCCACAGCGACAACTTCTCGCCCAGCCATTGACCCCGCTCCCCATCCGCCGCGATATTCCAGCAGACAGCAAAGCGGCAGATGTTCCCCTGGTTCGTAATACCCAGCGCGATCTCGTTGTCGAACGAGTTGGCGTATTGATTCTCAGAGGCATCGGGAAAGTCATCACCAACCCGCTGGCCGATGCAGGAGACCTGAACAATTCGTTCCTTGGTCACACCCACCAGCAACCCCAGCGAATGCGTGGGATAAAGCATCGGTGGAAATCCGAATCGCCACGAGTTGAGTCCTTGCCACCGCGACAGCGAATTGCGCCGCGTGCCGATGCCCGGGTGATAATATTCGACTTCGGAAAAACAGAGCTTACCGAACTTCCCCTCTTGCCACGCTTCGCGTGCCGCAATACAGGGTTGCCGGTAATAGCTGGACTCGTGCATCATATAGACCAACCCAGTTCGTTGCTTGACCGCCAGCAGCGTTTCAAGTTCCTCGATGGTCAAACCGACCGGACAAGCGCAAACAACATGCTTGCCCCGCTCCATGCACATGACCGAATGTTTGACGTGGTTCGGTGCGTCGGTAAAAACCGCCACGGCATCGAACTGATCGGCGGCCTGGTCGAGCATTTCCTCAAGAGAGGGAAAGGCATTGCGGCAACGATAACGGTTTACCAAAGCCTGTTGTCGCTCCTCCACGAGATCAGTCACCGCCGTAACTTCGCAATTCGGATGTTCGTGCCAATGATGGTTCGCGCCAAACCCGCCGCCAGCAACCGCCAGTCGGATTTTGGCGCGACCAGTAAGGCGAGCTTGTTCGAACGCGACTTGTGCTCCCAACATCGTCGCCGGTACCACCGCCCCCGTCGCCTGCAAAAGAACTCGCCGCGTGAAACCGGTTTTTGGATTCATTATTTACTCCTCATTCGTTGCGTCAGCTATCAGAAACTGAATTATAAGCAAAGTGACAAAGGGCGATTTTGCTTCAAGACTGAGGACTGTGATAGAAACTCATGCTCAACTTGCCGGCAGGGCGTTTTCAAAGGCATTTTTTTTCCCTGCCAAGCGAGACAGATGTACTTTTATTTGAGCAAATTGCCCAACAAATGCTCTGTGTATGGGACATCCATTTGAAGACTGACAGAAAGTTGCTCCCCAGAAATCGGCGGCTATTAACGCGATTGGGAGAGCGGCTGCAATTGGCTCGGTTGCGGCGAAAGCCTTCGGCAGCCAAGGTTGCCGAGCGCGCTGGATTCAGCCTGAATATTTCCGAGACAGACAATGCGTTGGACTCGGACGTGGCCATTGAAGTTGCCGATTTCCTTCGCCAGGACGAATTGGATGCGAGATCCATTATGGATAGAGCAGAACAATCGGTCGCACGATGGCCTTCACTTGTTCGCGAGTTGGGAATACCACGAGGTGAGCAGGGGTTAATGAATGGCTGTTTCGATCGAATACAGAAGTAACAATCTATTCACTACATTTCTTGGCCATGATCGCCCTCGTCATCGACCCAGTTCCTGATTGGAATGGAAATGGCTATGACCTAAAGCTAGTTATTAACTCGTTTAGTGGCGGCGAGTTTGCCGCAGAGGTCAGTGACTTGGCCCATGTGCAGATTCGGAATGAAGTCGCGAATAATTGAGCCAGTACGCTACTTGGTCTCTTGGTGCACGCCGGGTCAAGCTATAATGCAGTTTCAGCGACACTTAGAATATCGAGCCAACCCGTCGTGTCGGCGGGTTACAGGACATCGATCACTGCATGCGAGGGCTGGATGCAAGGTGAACTGACCATCCATCGGTTGTTGTCCAAGATGCGCGCCGTCGAGGCGTCGGATTTGCACATCAAAGTGGGTTCGCCGCCGGTCATGCGCGTGGCGGCCAATTTGCATGCTATCGAATGCCCGCCGCTGACGGCCGACGAAACGAGCAAGCTGTTGTTGCCGATCGTGCCGCAGCGAATCATGAATCAACTTGACGAACGAGGCGGCGTCGATTTCTCTCACACCGACGTGGGGACTCGATTTCGTTGCAGCATTTTTCACGCCAGCGGGGGACTGCATGCGGCCATTCGCCGCGTGAATACTTCAATTCCGACGTTTCAAGATTTGCACTTGCCCCCGGTCTATGAACACATTGCCGAGCATGTGCACGAAGGGCTGGTGATCATCTGCGGCGTGACGGGGAGCGGGAAGAGTTCAACGTTGGCCTCGATCATCGAACACATGAACGAACGCCATGCCTTCAATATTATCACGATTGAAGATCCCATTGAGTATTTGTTTCTGCCTAAGAAAAGCTATGTCAGCCAGCGCGAAGTGGGCATGGACGTTTTGGACTTTTTCACGGCGCTGCGCGGTGCGGTGCGTCAGGATCCGGACGTGATCATGATCGGCGAGATGCGCGACAAGGAAACGCTGCTGGCCGGGTTAATGGCTGCTGAAACGGGTCATTTGGTTTTTGTCACGCTTCACACGGCGGACACGATGCAGAGCTTTGCCCGCATCCTGGAGTTTTTCCCGGTGGAAGAACATGGCTTTGTGCGATCCTGTCTGGCGAACGGCCTCAAAGCCGTTTTGGCGCAGCGGTTGCTTCCCGCGATCAAGGAAGGGGTTCGGGTTGTGCCGGCCACAGAGGTGCTGCTTAATACGCCGATTGCCGCCGAACGGATTC
>DAOLCX010000592.1:0-2734 GCA_035327685.1 Pirellulaceae bacterium
GCCCGCGCCGGCCGCGCCGCGCATGTAGACCACAGCGCCCTCGCCACCCATCTGTTCGAACAGCCACTTGGCGCCAAGGTAGGCATATTCTTCCTGGTTGTTCGACAGGATGTAGGCCGAGGGCTCGGTCACCGCCTGGTCCACGGCGACCACGACGATGCCCGCGTCCGTCGCTTCCTTGATCGCCGCCGATTTGCCCACTCGCATTTATTATGTTTCGCTTGACGGTTTTGACACCCACGCTAACCAGGCCGGCGCCCATACGTCATTGCTCACGGAACTCGGCGACGCGCTGGCTGCTTTTCAAGCCGACCTGCAACAACAAGGAAACGGTCAGCGCGTGCTGACCATGACATTTTCCGAATTTGGCCGGCGCGTCCGGGAAAATGCCAGTCGCGGTACCGACCACGGCACGGCGGCACCGATGTTTTTCGTCGGACACGGAATTCACAGCGGCCTGCTCAATTCCCACCCCAGCTTGACCGACCTGCAAGACGGCGATCTGAAACATTCAGTGGATTATCGTCAAGTCTACGCCACCGTCCTTCAGGATTGGTTGCACGTCGATGCGCCGTCGATCATCGGCAGTGAGTTTGACCGCTTGAAGCTGATCGCACACCAATAGTCCGGCGGTAACGGAGGAACTAAAACGATGCAAGTCGTCCATCAATAATCCGTGCGCTGGAATATCCAGCAGGCCAGTGCCAGGCAAAACGCCATGAAGACGAGCCCGGTCGTCAACGGCGACCAGGGGTCCTCGAATTCCAGAACTTCGTTCAGGTCCACATCAGGGTTATAGCGCGTATCGCTGGTCGAAGACAAATAATTGACCAATTTGTAGAACTCGCCCGGTTTGGGGCAAACTCGATAAACAGGTCGCACGAACCATCGCATTAAGGACTTGAGGATGTCCCCCTGGGGCCGAACGTCACGTTCGATAGTGCCCGAAGGCAACGAGATCAGAGCCAGGCGGTCAAAGTCATAAGACACCCACAGTCGGTCGTTGTCCGCAAAGGACACTCCGTGATGGGAGTGTGATTGCGGACGGTGCAAGCGGCGGCACCACGGCTCGCCACTGGCGTCGATCAACCACGTCGTGCCGTTGCGAAAATTGACGGCGAACCGTGTTCCGTTCGGCGAAGCTGCCACCTGCGTGGGTGCGGAACGGCTTTCCGGCAAAAACTCCGCGAGTGGTTTCAGAGATGCCCAATCAAACACGATCAGTTTGCCGTTGCCCAACGTCAATAATCCACGCGGACCTCCAACGGCGATCCAGGTTGTCAGTGACGCACTTCGACCTCCCGTCTCAAACTGCTGTTCGCGGACTAATTTCATTCCATCGCCGTCGAGTCTATAGATGTAAACTGTTCCGCGGTCGGCGATGGCGAGTTCTTGGGTCTGGTCGATCCAGGCCACCTGCCGCCCGTCGGAGATCGGCTGAGGCTGATCGGGGCCTAGTGGCCGGATAAAGTCAGACAATCCCCCTTCTCGATTTCGCAACGCATCGGACCAGTTACTCCAAATGGACTCGGCAGGTTCGTCCGGTTTGGCTTCCTCCCAGGCTGGCAACCACTGGACGAGATCCAGCCGGTGCATGCGGCCTTGTTCCGTAAGTACCAACAGGGCATCCCGCGCGGGAACAAGTGCCACGACATTGGCCGGCAACCGGCCCGTTTTGACAAATTCCAAGTTGTCAGCCGGTGCGACTTCCAACGGATATTCCATGATTCGCTCGCGGTCAGAAAAGTTCATCGCGGCGCGCAAATAAGTGTGGGTCGTTGTATCGAACACTGGCCCGGCTCCCGGCATCACGGGCAATGTCACAAAAAACAGGCTAACCATAAAGCCCGCTTCTTCCTCTGGTCGGTCCGCAAGGCGCGTCATCACTTGCCACTGGCTCGCCCTCGGTTCCCACTTCCACACGCGTTGCAACGCGTCGGCGACTAAAGGTATCTCCAGCGTCGGTCCAGGAACGATGGTCACGATCCGTTCTTGGATCGTGCGGTTGTAGAACAGGGAATAAACGAGCCCGATCACAAAACAAAACGCCCAGAACAACGCAGTCATGATCACCGATAACACGGCGCTTCGCCACATGACTCCGACCAATACGGAAACGGCGAAGTACATGGCAAACACCAGGACATAGAGCGGAATGCTGAGCAAAATCGAGCGATCCCACACGCCCATTTCCCATCCCAACCATAACCACAATCCGGTGAACAAGTAACTCGCCAGCAATGCCACAAACGCGCAACCGCCAACGAATTTGCTGATCAACAACCAGGTGCGGGAAATCGGTTTGCTCAACAACAAATTCAACGATCCCGGCTCAAACATTTCAGGGACCATATTGGATGTCACCAAAATGGCGATCACCAATCCGATCGACAACACGAATTTGTCAAAGATATACGACACCCAACCCGACAATTCTCGAGCCAATTGTTGTTGGGTCGTGGTTGCCGTCAGAAAGTCGATCCGCCACGGCCCGTAGCGCGTTTCAATTTTGGACTGCTCGGCGGGATTCAAATCGGGGCGCAGGGCGCGGCTCAACAACAGTCGATTCAGACGCCGCACCTGTTCCTCCGACAATCGATCCGTTCCTTGTTCGATCCATTCCCGAGATTCATCTTCTATAAATTGCCCTATCCACGCGTCCGCATCGAAAAAGTCGCGTTGGCCGAGGACATCATTCAGCGCCTCCACTAACGGTTGATAGCGTTCTGCATCC
>DAOLCX010000593.1:0-2731 GCA_035327685.1 Pirellulaceae bacterium
CGGTAAACGAAAACCGCCACACCGTGACCGCCAGAATCCCTCCGCTGACCGCCAACCACAGCAGCCGGTTCCACAGCAAACTGGTCGGCAGTGCCAGGTAATTCGTGTTCATTTCGGAGACCGTCCAGTACTTGGTCAGCGACTCGTACAGCGAAATCGCAAACGGATCGAGCAACCCTGCCAACGATTCGTAATCCAAATTGCGAGTGAGTTGACCGGCGATGGTGTAGCCAATCAAAATGGCCAACATCCCCAGAAAGGAAACAACGGTGCTCCGCGTCCAGACGGCAATCGCGAATATCAACGACGCCACCAACAGGCAGTTCGGTACGGCAATGGCCGCGAACCCCCACAAATGGGCTCCCCAGACCGTCGGTCCGATCCGTTCCGGCTCCTGCCAGGGCATCACTGAGCCCAAGATCGCACCCAGTGAAACGCCCATCATCGGGATCAGTGCAATCAGTGCGGCTGCCCAGAATCGGCCCATCAAGTAGGGGACTTTGCGAATCGGATAGGAAAACACATAGGGGGCTGTTTGGTGCGTGAAATCCCGGCAGGCGGCCGCGTTGACAAACGCTGTCACAATCACGCCCCCTAACAAGCTCATGACACCATAAAACAACTGAATCGTATGGGCGGCGTTGCGGTAGGTGCTCTCCGACGACACCCCTACTCGGACATTGTCGCTGGCCACGGCGCCGAACATCAACAATCCGACGGCCCCCAGGAAGACCCAGACCATCATCCCGCGCAGCCAGAATTTCAACTCAAACCAGAAGAATTCGCGAAACATGTTGATACGATCAGGCAGTCAGGTGGACTTTGCTGAAAAAGACATCTTCCAACCCCGGTTCGACGGACACAAATCCATCGGCCAGTGGTTGTTCGCTATAGACGTGAATGAGAGGTTTCCCGGCGACCAGCTTGGTTGAAATGATTTGATACTCATGGCGGTGCCGTTCGAGTTCTCCCTTGTCGATCGACTTGCGCCACACTTTGCCGGCCAGCGATTGTTCAGCCACATCGGGCGCCCCGGCAAACAGGACGCGGCCCAGATGAATGATGGCCATCCGCGAACAGAGTTCCTTGACGTCCTGCACGATATGGGTCGAAAGGATCACAATCACGTTCTCGCCAATTTCTGAGAGCAAGTTGTAGAATCGGTTGCGTTCGGTGGGATCGAGACCGGCTGTCGGCTCATCGACGATCAATAATTGCGGGTTGCCGATCAAGGCTTGAGCAATACCGAACCGTTGTTTCATTCCGCCAGAGAAGCTGGCCACGGCTTTCTTGCGATGTGGGTACAAGTTGACCCGCTCCAGCATGGCTTCCACCATTTCACGGCGCACTCGCGGCGGGCCGATCCCTTTCATCGACGCGATATGGTCCAGCATCGTCCAGGCCGAGACTTTGGGATACACACCGAATTCCTGAGGGAGATAGCCCAGAATCTGGCGGACCGCCTGATGGTTGCGCAGCATGTCGATCGCATCCAGCCGCGCTGATCCGCTGTCGGCTTCTTGCAACGTGGCCAACGTCCGCATCAAAGTCGATTTACCGGCCCCGTTGGGGCCCAACAGCCCGTACATCCCGCGACCGATGTCCAATGAAACCCGGTCCAAAGCCCGTACCCCGTTGGGATAGGTTTTCGAAAGATCGGTGATAATCAGCTGTTGGCTCATGGAATAACTGTTGGTTTGCACAGATTTAATCGTGTCATACGGAAACTTACTCGCCGCCGACAACAATAGTTTCACTAGTTGGCGACTCGCGTATAGGGTGGGCTGAAAAAAGGCTCATAACCGTTCACGGTTTTGATGGCCAGGCCTGGTTCTGGTGCGTTCCGCAAGTCATGTTGTTGTCGATCGAAACCCTGTGAGTGTCGCAGATCGATTCGTCCAAGTCTACGAGTTTTGTCGAACGACTTGCTCTACGCACCCAACATTTCGCGAACGGTTACGATCTGGCACGCTGCGCTGGATCGCAACTCTTGGCGAGGGAGAGGGAGTGAAGGGGCCGGAATTGGCCACATAGGCAAACTCAAGAACCTGACCATTTTTTCAGCCCCATTGTTTGCTGGGCGGTTACAGTTGAGTTCAGACAAGTTCATTCAAATACTCAATCTGCGTTGTAAGGTGTAAACACAAATGAAACCACAGATCGTTCGACGGTTGGTTAGGGTGTCCGCGCTTTTTCGGATGGGGAGGGTCTTTGAAAAGGCAATGTCCTCCGCCATCCGGATTATGGAACAATGACGTGTTGATTATTCGATGGGGGTGTCAATGGAACGGTCCCATCGCTGGGAAAACTCGAACGGGCCGGAGTCTCGACTTTGGCCCGGTTATCCGACAACCGAATGACGGCCGCCTTACAAAATTTCCCTCAGGATGAACGAGACCACTTCGATCGAATTGCCGTCAATGACTATCCAACGGCGGAACTTCATGCTCTTTGATTTGTCGGCAATCAACAAGCCGGTGATCAAAGCGCGCCTGAAGTTGTATTTGCCAGGTCCTCCGGACATCACGACCGTCGGTTATATCAGTCCCGATCCCTTTGAGCCCTATCGAATTTCAGGTACACCATGTTCGGAAATCACCATGGTTCCAGAGCCTCATACGGCAGTATTAGCGCTGATCGTGTTGACCGGCCAATCGGCGACCCGATTGAGGAGCCGCCGTGAGCCGACGTCATGGATCGCGTAACGCACCAGAACCAGGCCTGGCCATCA
>DAOLCX010000594.1:0-2722 GCA_035327685.1 Pirellulaceae bacterium
TGATGTCGGACGTATTTGAGTCCATTGTGGGTGCGATCTATCTGGACGGTGGTTTGTCGGCGATTGAAGGGTGGCTGATGCCGTTGGTCCGCGAACGGGTAGAGGAAGTGCGCGCCAGCGAGTTAAAGCAGGACTATAAATCGGCACTTCAGCAGTGGTCGCAGAAGCAGTTTGGTTTCCCGCCTGCATACGTGGTGTTGGAAGAGCGAGGTCCTGATCACGCGAAGTCCTTTCATGTGGCAGCGCAGTTGGGCAACCGCCAATTCGGATCGGCTTGGGGGCGCACCAAAAAAGAGGCTGAGCAAGCTGCCGCTCAAGCAGCACTGGAGGAGTTAAGCGGAGGCGCTCCGGCACACGACGGGGGAACGTCCTGTTAATCGCCACGGTGAGCCAAGTCCCCTTGCATAAAGGAAATCCGAACACACCGTTGGCAATTCACAAGTCACATGCGTCAAGCGGAGCTTATTTGGCGGCGCCTGTAGCTTGCCCTTAACCGCATTGCGGATTCGGCTAGCCAACGCGTACGTGGAAGTTTATGCTGCGTCCTTCAGAACGCTCCCATCCTGATTAGTACTGCCGCGAGCGCCGGGTCATGCCAACCAACTGTTTCAAACTTCGGCCCTTGCCTCGGCGCTCGGGTTACTCCCCAGCAGAGCTAACCTAAACCCCAAATGTGTTCTCGATGCGAAATGGTGTTGAACTGCTGAGGAGCACAGTGGGGACGTGAAGCCAAAGTGATCCTGAAGACGACGTGGTGTGGAAAAGTGCATTGCCGCTGCTCGTCTGGAAGTTGAGGTACTCCACTCCACTTAGAATTCGGTTGCCAGAATTGGTGTACCATAGCGTTCCCAATGTCATCGGAAGATTGGTAAAGAAGTCGCCCGACTTGCCTGGAGCAACGTTAATCAAAGCGGTTGCCCCGATGCCATTGGGGGCCGCCCGTCCCAGTTCGAGTTGACAAGAAGATCTCCAGGGTTGCTGGTAATCCATGTACGGGATTGAGCCACAGACAGGTTGGGAATTGCGGTCACCACCATGAGCATGGCCGCAAAAGCAAGAACCGGTCTCGTAAGCTATCGAATCGCGCCCAATCGACAACATGAAATTGCCAGTTCCATGCGGCCGGAATCTATGGCCGGGAGTGCAGTGATGGATTGTCAGTCCATGGTTGCTTACCCCTAAACAAAAGCGTCTTTCTATAAAGGACGCTGCCGTCGCAGCCCACGTCTGCTGACGCTCAAGACAAGTCCCAAACCGAGCAGCAGCACGCTGGAGGGTTCAGGAATCACGTTGACGGATGCCAGGTAGGTTCCGGTATTGGCAAGTCCACCGTTCCATCCCCAAAACACGTCGAGGGAGGTGACTTGGGACGGATCGAATACGTCGGAGTCCCAGGAGGCAGTTAAATGTCCGGATACAGTCTCGCCGACGCTCAGGTTATTGGCGAAGGCTACGTAGAAAAAGTCTCCATAACCAGCGTCCCCGCCCGAAACGCCATCTCCAGGGCGCAATGGTTGAACACCCGAAAAAGAATAGCTGGATGCCGCGACAAAACCTAAAGAAAACCCTGGATATGCGTTAATATCCGGATTGCAAAAATAGAAAGCGTCGGGAAAAAACGGCGCCGGGTTTGGAAGGGTTCCAGAAATATTGAACGATACGGAGTTTGGTGTGATTAAAAAATCGGAGAAGACAATATCTGATCGCGCTTGAGAACCAAGGGTGAGAAAGCCCACACTGAACAAAATGACGGTTTTTAGGTACATGGTTTAACCTTCCTACAGTTTCCTGTGATAAATGTCAGTCGAAGTACGATATTCTGGGAGCGCCTCCCAACACGAATGTCCTGCCCATACTAATCGAGGCTGGGGGGACTCGATAGTCGCATTTTTGATGACGTTCATTTGATGACATCCTTGTACAGGCGGCCGTTTGATGCCTTGCCCTTGTTCTGAAGGCTCGTATCCAAAGAGGGGCGGATCGACCAGACACCGAGTTCATTCGCGAGTGAGACGACGTGCAGCACCACCTGAAGGCGACTATTGGCGCCAGTTCGCTCGAAGATGCGTGCCAAATAAGTTCGAAATGTCGTCAATTGAATCTGCATGGCGTCGGCAATTTCTTGATTCTCCTTTCCGCTTAACAACAATTCGACCACTCGCTGCAGCTGGGGGGGCAGCCTCAATTCTTTGGCAATCTCACACCACAGATCGTCTGGAAAGGGAACTCCGGGGCCACCAGGCATTCTTGCGGTTCGTTTCGCACGATTCCTCCTCCCCCGTTCGCGGCGGCTGCGCTTCGAAACTCGTTTTTCTGCCATGACTTCCCAGTTTCCTAGGGCACTTCGTGTTTGGAGTTCAAGTGTCATTTCTAGCCTCACCTAACTTGTTACTCACGAATTGCAATCGATACCCGGCGCGGAATGGGAGAGATTTTTAAAAAACATCAGGGTGGGGTCGATCGTTACCAGCCACAACCACGATCTCACAGCGAAACTGGTTGTATTCGGTTTTTAATGCGTGTTATACTGGAACCGCTTACATTGGGGACGTGTCGTCAGTATAAGAAAACTAGGGTGGGGTAGCCTGGTTTGCTTGAGATAGGCTGGCCTACGATGGCCGCTACCATCCTTGGTGGGCGATGCTTAACGTTGTGATTATGATATGACAGGTCGCGGGAGAGGCACTGTCCCGTCGAATGGAAGGATCAGGATTCAGGCATC
>DAOLCX010000595.1:0-2708 GCA_035327685.1 Pirellulaceae bacterium
CGCAATTTGAACGATGGCTGAGGACGATTCTGGCTGGGACGCTGGCGAACACGACGAGGCACTATTTGGGTACTCAAGCGCGGAATGCCCAACTCGAACAGGAGATCTTGGTCCGATTTGACCAATCGACCTGCGGCTTGAGTCAAATGTTGATCGATCCGCGCAGTTCTCCGAGCCAGCAAGTGGCCAGGGCTGAAATGGGCGGAATCGTAGCTCATGCCTTGGGGCAACTGTCGCCGGACTATCAACAAGTGTTGACGATGCGTCACCTTGAATCCATGACGTTTCCTGAAATTGCCCAGCGCATGGCGAGATCAGTTGACAGCGTTGAAAAACTCTGGCTGCGAGGAATCACCAAACTGCGTCGGTTGTTTGCGGAGCATCTTTCATGAACGGTGAATGTGAATCCTTGGCAGATGATCCACGAGTGTTGCAGGCCGCGCGGGAGTACTTAGCAATATTGGAATCGGGGCATGCTCCCGACCGAGAGTTGTTTTTGTCTCGCCACCCCGAACTGGCCGAGACGCTGAACGAGTGTTTTGACGGCATTGAGTTGGCACATGCCATGAAACCAGCTCCGCTATCGATGCTTCAACCTGCGGCACCGCTCGGCGATTTTCAGATCGTGCGCGAAATCGCGCGCGGTGGCATGGGAATCGTCTATGAAGCGATTCAATTGTCGTTGGGGCGGCGGGTGGCGCTGAAAGTGTTGCCCTTTGCGGCTGGGTTGGACGAACGGCAACTACAGCGATTTAAAATCGAGGCCCACGCCGCAGCGCAACTCCACCATACTCATATCGTGCCGATTTACGCGGTCGGCTCGGATCGAGGAGTCCATTACTACGCGATGCAACTGATCGATGGTCAGTCGTTGTCCGATTTGTTGGCGGAGTGGCGCCAAACCCGAGTGAGCACAACTCCCACGGACCGAACATCGCACGTTAAGGGCCCCCTGGAAGAGGGCGAAACTCTGGCTGGAGAGAAATCGGCTACCGTTACCAACCGCAAGACGCGCTGGCGATGGGCTGCTCAGTTGATGGCCGATGTGGCCGATGCGCTGGAATTTGCCCACGCAGCGGGTGTGATTCACCGCGACGTGAAGCCGGCCAATATTTTAGTAAACGACAAAGGCCGAGCCTGGATTGCTGATTTCGGTTTGGCACATGTGGCTACCAATGCTTCACTGACACGCTCCGGAGAACTCGTGGGGACGCTGCGGTATATGAGCCCGGAACAAGCGATGGGTGGGCAAGCCCAAGTGGACCACCGTGCCGACATCTACTCTTTAGGGGCCACGCTCTATGAACTGGTGAACTTGACGCCTATTTTTCCAGCAGAAGATCGCGCGGCCCTGCTGTATCAGATTTTGCATGACGAACCCCAGCCATTGCGCAAGATTGATCGGACCATTCCGGTGGAATTGGAGACCATTGTTCTCAAGGCCTTGTCGAAATCACCTTCTGATCGATATGTTACCGCTGCTGAGTTTGCCGAGGACTTGCGCCGTTTTCTCAGCGAACGCCCGATTCTGGCCCGGCGTCCGACATGGCCGGACCGGATTCGCAAGTGGCTGCGGCGGCACCCCGCGTTGGTGGCCACGGCGGCGATGATGCTGGCCATCGGCACCATCGGTTTGGCCATCGCGACGGCCGTCGTGTGGCGCGAACAAAAACTGACCCAACGATCCTTGGAACGCGAACGCGAGCGGGCTCAGGAAGCGGAATCGCGGTTTGAGATGGCCCGGCGCGTTGCCGACGAACTCATCCAACTCGCCGAAGACGAAGCTCTCGACGAACCCTTCCAAGAAGGCTTACGAACTCGCCTGTTGGAGACAGCATTGCATTATTACCAAGAGTTTATTGACGAACGCGCCGACCGACCCAGCGATCAACGTGTCCTGCAAGTGACGCGCGACCGCGTTCAACAAATTCTCGATGACCTGGCGGTGTTGCGCGCCGATCGGCAGTTCTTTCTGTTGCGAGAACCTGCAGTCTTAGAGGATTTGCAAGTGACCCATGAACAACGATTGGAGTTGCGGCAAGTCTTGGGAGACCTGCCGACCAATATTGGGCCTGAATTCGGACCGCCACGACCTCGCTTGGACAGAGAGCCAGTCCCAGGCCCCAACGGGATTCACCACGCTGGCCCCCCGTGGATGGCACGAGAACAACTCATTGATATTGCAAGACAGCACGAGGCCCAACTCAATCAAATTTTGTCGGGGGCCCAATTGGAACGAGTGAACCAGATCGCCTTGCAATGCCAAGGCGTCACCGCGTTTCGCGATTTCACCATTGTTAAACGATTGGAGTTGAGCCCTGAACAGCAGGAACAAATCAAGGTTTTGCGGTTTCGATCCGAATTTCAGACTGGCGAACCGGGCTTTGGGGCATCGCGCCCTCCCTGGTTTGGCCAGAATCGCCGCCTGGCCGAAGAGATCGTCAATACAGTGTTCAACGATCGCCAACGCGTTCTGTGGCGCGAGATGACCGGCCCACCATTTACTGGCGAACTGACTATGCCCGGCCGGGCCAAACGAATCGGCCCTCCTTGAGGAGCGGCCGCGTCGGCAATTCGTAACCGTTCACAAACCCCGGCGGAAAATTGTGATGGTAGAACAATTTCGGGAACAGTTACGGCAATTCTAATCGATAGGGTCCGGCAAATACCGGCGTTTGGTGGGCGCTTGATACGCGATCTGCCGCGAC
>DAOLCX010000596.1:0-2701 GCA_035327685.1 Pirellulaceae bacterium
CGAGTCCCGATGTCCAGACGCCGTTGTCAAATACTGCTCGCAACCACTCGGCCATCAGTTCAGAACTGGAGGACGAAAACTCAGGCATTTCTTCGTCAGATGTTGACACGAACTCGCGTTGAGCATGTGGACGTTGTGCGATGCCCATTTCACTACTGCTCCGGGGGGTGGTCCAACGCGACAGGCCGCTGGGCAAGCCACCGGATTTGGAACTCGCGATACCTGTTGGACCTGTGGGAGCCTGGATCGCGCCTCCATTTGGGCTCAGAGAAACCAAGGCGATCCAAGGTCGTCCGCTGTCTCGCGCGGGGTATGAAGTTGAAGTCTCCGAAGATTCGAAGTCCATCGCCGATGTGTGAACTTCCGATGTGCGCAGCCCCGCTTTCATTTCTTGCGCGAGGGCCAAGTCGAGTTGTTGGCAGCGTCGCGAGTGCAGATTGGCACTTGGTTCCTCAGCCGAAATCCACGTTGTTTTGTCTTTTTGGATGAATTGAACATCTGCCGTGCGCTGGGCATGAAGTTCGAGGGGACCACCCACCATCGATTGGGTTTGGACCGGACCCGCCGCGGATCGAGGAGCGCCGCTTGGTTCGAGGCTGGCGCGCAAATCGACCACCAGCGACGGTTGGACCACGTCCGTCGTACTGCAATCACGGTACAACAGGTCAGCATGAGACGATATTCCCAAGGCGCCACTGACTGGCAGGCGGGCCTCGAGTGAGTCGCACGGTTGAGACAGCCGAATACCTTGGCTGAGATTTGCGCGCCGCCGCAAACGAACGGTACTTTGTCGTCTTGCGGTGGACATCGAAGTACACTTGTCAGATTGTGGGTGAGGCATCAGCGACATTTGGAAGTCGTGGAAATCAGTTGTCCGTCCCTCGTGCCCCGCATATGTCTTCGAGTCAAACTGGGTCCCATTCTAGTTAGCTGACCGAGAGTTTCAATCGAGATTCTGTAACCGTTCACGGTATTGATCGCCAAGCTTGGTTCCGGTGCGTTCCACAATTCGACCTGCTGCAAATCGAATCCCTGTGAATGTCGCAGATCGATTCGTCCAAGCTGCCATTTTTTGTCGAACGACTTGCTCCAGGCCCCCTGCGTTTCGTGAACGGTTGCGAGATTGTGGCCTTCAATCCGACCGATCGCGCTGCGATTGAGATGGGCACACAGCACCTGAAAATGACTCCCGACGGCTTGCAGCTATTCCAATCGGCTGAGTTGCGTTCCAAACCGGCTTTTCGCATGTGAAATATCCAACGGAATTGCCGACTCGATCCAATTCAGTGCGGTCTTCGTGGGCGGAACCAGGTCTTTCTTATGGTTGAATGGCAACCGTGTCCCAATTAAACTTGAACTAACACAACGAAAGGTCAGACAACGAACTGCCTTAAGCTTGCCCCTGGGAGAAAACAGATGGTGTCATTGGCTAAAGTGAGCGACAAATTGCATGGACGCCATGGTAGAGTCTGTTGCTGAAGGTTCGTCGTCATCCGGTTCGCAACGTAGATTGATACTCTGTTTAAAATGAACTTATACGGCTGACCGCCAGAGATTCGGTAGCCCGTTTAAGAGTTGGAGAATTTGCCAATGTGCCACCGCCGATGCACGATTGTCGGTTTGATGTTTGCGATATGGGTGGGGATCGAAGTGGTTCCTTTGCGAGCAGACGTTGTTGAGGTGTGGTTGTTTGCCGGCCAATCGAACATGGTTGGCGGTGGACACGTTGATCACTTGCCCCCAGGTTTTCCACTAGTTCAAAACAACGTGTTGTATACACAGAATGTGAGCAGCACGATGATTGAGGATTGGGGGCCGCTTCAACCTCGTTTGACAGAGAATCAAGCCATCCGCCGCTGGTATGGACCCGAGTTGACATTTGGAAAGCTGTTCACGGAGCAGGCTCCACAACGGCAATTAGGGATTATCAAATTTGCTCGAAATGGAACCGCCCTCCATAGCAACTGGTCTCCAACAGGAAACACACGAGCGTCCTTCTACAATTTTGTCGATTCAAGCCTGGCAAGTCTGGCGGCCCAGAATTATACGCCCGTGATCCGCGGCATGGTGTGGGTTCAGGGAGAGGGGGACGCAAACATCTTGGCCAACGCCGTTGCCTATGGCGACCGACTGGCGGAGTTTGTCGATGAAATCAGGGACCGCTATCATGCGCCGGACATGATGTTCTTATTCAACCAGGCTCATATCAATCTGAGTCGCCCTTATACAGCGCAGTTGCGTGACAGTCAGGCCGCGTTTGCTCAGGCGGCGCATCGCACATGGATGGTCAATATCGACGACTTGTCGCTCAAATCGGATTGGGTTCACTTTACCAGCGAGACGCAACAGCAATTGGGATACCGATTTGCGAGCATCGCCGCGATCCCCGAACCGTCCACGGCATGGCTGTGGATAGGCGCTGGGCTCATGGGCGGATCCGCCAGGCGTACGCGCCGCCGCATTCAAGCCACTTGACCAGTCGCAATAAAATAGCGTTTGCTCGGAATCACGCGGCAGTTTATAAACCACCGGGAGAGGTGTTCCCGGTACCAGTCTGGATGCTTGGTGACTGCCACGACTTGACCTGAGGGGCGCAAAGCACGACGTGCAACAGTCATAAAAATCTCTGCCAGGCGATCGTTGCCATAGTAAGGCGGATTTGCCAACACCAAGTCGAATTTTCTGTCCGGAGTCCAAAATT
>DAOLCX010000597.1:0-2698 GCA_035327685.1 Pirellulaceae bacterium
CCTGGCCGATGTCATCGGCGCCGATGCCGACGAGCGGCAGCGCCATGGAGTCGCCTGGAGAATCCAGGAACATCTGCAGCTCGTGCCCGATTTAATGGAACGTGCGGCACCCCGCCGCGCGTTATTGATGGCGGCGCTGATGCACGATGACTCGCTGGGCCATACGCGCGCCGACCGCGAACGATCCCTATACGAAAAATTCCCGGAATGGGCCGACGACATCCGTACCATTGTCTCATTGTCGTCGATTCTGGACCAGGTTTTGCATGGCAACGGGACATTTGCTCCGGGAGATTGTCGCGGAAAATATGAGTTCATCGAGCGGATTGGCAGTGGTGCCTTCGGTCAAACTTGGCGGGTCCGCGACCGCGTCTTGCGACGCGACGTCGCGCTGAAAATCTTGGCTCCCCGTCCAGGGGTACGCTGGGAGGCCAAGCGGTTCTTGCAAGAGGCCCAAGCCATTGCGGCTATTGACCACCAGTCTGTGGTCCGCATCCACGAAGCGGGCCAGTTTGAGGAAACCGGCGAATGTTATTTGGATATGCAATGGGTGCGTGGTGCGAAAGTTCACGACACGTCGACAGGCTCAACGGCCTGTTCCACGCTGGACGACTTGATTCGTACGCGACCCGTTTCCCCGGTTCAAGCTGCAACGCTGATTGCTGCTGTGGCCCGCGGATTGGCGGCCGTCCACGCCCGAGGGATTATCCACCGGGATATCAAGCCGGCGAATATCCTGTTAGACGAAGAATTGCGACCGATACTGGCCGATTTCGGATTTGCGGGTTTTGAAGAACCGGACCCGTCGGCACAAAGCTCCGAGCGGGTAATATCATGTGTTGGGACGCTGGCCTTTGTGGCGCCTGAGGTCGCCCGTGGCGAGCCGCCCAGCCCGCTGTCCGATCTGTTTTCGCTGGGCGCCACATTAAGAAACCTTTTGACCAGACAACCGCCTCGCGCTCCAGGGGCGAACGAAGATTCAATCACAACCGTTCTGCGGGCAACCGCCGAGCAACCGTTGGAACCGCTGTCGCCTGGCCGCTTCAAACTGCCGGCGACTTTAGTAGCTATTTGCCAACGCGCGACTGCAATCAACCCGCCGGAACGTTACGCGTCGGCGACCGAGTTGGCGAGTGAACTAGACCATTTTGTGCGGAATCTACCGACAATCGCCTATCGGCTAGGATGGCCAGGCAAAACCGTATTGTGGTGGAGGCGAAACGTCGGCGTGGCGGCAATTGGACTGGCGTCACTGGTGCTGATTGCCGTCGGCACGATATGGTTCATTTGGCAATTGCGCCAGGAGAGGGACGCGGCGCAACAAGCCAAACAATTAGCTGTCCGCGAGCGCGACGCGGCCGTTGCGGCGCGGGAGGTCATCGAAATGCAAAATATGTTTCTTGCTCGATCGTTTAATTCGGCTCGAGGCGAACAAGGAATCAGTCGCCACCGCATCGACTTTTCAATAAACGACGCCATTTCTTTGGCACTCCGCCGCGCGTTACTCGCGTTCCCCGACCGGCCATTGGTAGAGGCCGCCGTGCTCCATTTCCTGGCTCAAGTGGACATCGCGATCGGCGAATACGACCGCGCGCGAAATTCAACTGATCGCGCGCTCACAATTCGCGAAAGTCAACTTGGCCAGAACCATCCCGACACGGTGGCGACGCGTCGTTTGGTCGCGGACTTAATGTGGATCGGCGACCAGCGCACCGAGGCCGAGGAACTATACGGGCAGATCTGGGATCAGGTACGAGGGTCGGAACTGGAGAACCAAACCGATGGACTCTGGATTCAAGTGCAATTGGCGTTGCGCACCGCGCGATCGGGGGATATGTCGCGGGCCATCGCGGACCTGGAGCGAGTTGCACAACTGTACAAAGCGCTGCCGTTTGCTGGCGGCACTGACTACCAACAGTCATTGAACGAGTTGGTCAAATTGTATTTCGTTGTCAATGATTTGGATAAGGCCGAACAGACACAACGCCACATAGTCGCGCTGACCTCTTCCCGGCTAGGTACGGAGGACATTAGCACGTTACACGCCCGACAGGCGTTAGCCCAGATCATTCGCCGTCGAGGGCGGCTCGCCGATGCGGCGACAATGTATTGTGACGTTGCATTGGCGTATCGGCAGGTGGTCGGTGAACAGCACATTGCGTTTCGTTATGTAACGAATGAGTTGGTGAGAATTATCGAGGGCCTGGAGCCGCATTCGGCGCACGATCTGGCATGGCAGTCATGGAGGGTTTGCTCGTCGCTGCCGGCCGCTGATTCATTGCGATTGCGTTCTGCGTTGGCGCTGGGCAAGACGCTCGTGGAATCTCAACAATCCGCCGAAGCCGAACGGTTCCTCCACCAAGTCCTGGCAGAAACAAAGACAAGTCCCGATTCGGCTCCTGAATTAACCTCCCGTTTGGAACAAATGCTGGCTGAAATTGGCAAATAGTTGCCAGTATTGAACTGATAGGGCTTGACCTGCGTTTGCCCAACATCCATAGCACGAAGCCGGATGTTAACTTCGGCAAGTTTGCCTGCGAAATGCGAGGCATGCGGCACTGATTAGTATCAACAGTGAGGCGCTGGATGGTTCAGGGATACGTCTTGTCAGAATCAATTGGGAGTTTGACATGATCCCGTCGTTACTGAAGCCAAACACCAATTGGTTGCTCGTTCCAAATAGGGATGTAACCGCACC
>DAOLCX010000598.1:0-2697 GCA_035327685.1 Pirellulaceae bacterium
TGGCTTTGACGGTTCTTGATTTTGGACGAACGACTTTTGGAGCTTGCTGCACGGGTGCCGCAAAATTCGCTTTGGAACGGATGGTGCACCGTGCGAATACGCGCCGCCAATTCGGCAAGACGTTGGGTGAATTTGAGTTGGTCAAACGCAAGATCGCCGACGCAGCCGCGGACACATACGCGATGGAAAGCGCGACCTATCACACAGCCGCTCTGATTGACAGTGGTGCGGAAGATTACATGATCGAAACGGCGATGTTGAAAGTGTTTGCCAGCGATCAATTGTGGCGGATCGTCAACGACTGTTTGCAAGTTTGGGGTGGAGCAGGTTTTTTCACCGACCAGCCCTTTGAACGGATGATGCGCGATGCGCGGCTGAATATGATCGGTGAAGGCGCGAACGATGTGCTTCGCTGTTTCATCGCTGCCGTGGGCCTGCGCCATCTGGGCAAAGAAATGGAAGGGATCACCAAACGACCTTGGACATTCTATAAGCTGTTGACGACCCCACCACCCATCCCCATCAAGCACGAACATCTCAGGTTCTTTGCCCGTGCGCTTTCCAAACAGATCTCTCGTTTTGCCTGGGCATGCGAATTGGCCTTAATCAAATACCGGGAACAGATCATCGACCTGCAACATATCCAGGCCCGCATCGGAGATATTGCCACCGAATTGTTCATGGCCAGTTGCGTGTACGCGCGATTGACCGGTTTGCTGGTCAATGGAACGATTCCTGAACCGGCCAAAGCCCATGAAATAAAAACGGGCATGTACTATTTGAGGCTGGCGCGCCAACGCAATGAAGTGCGGTTCAATGAGCTCAAAGTCAATGATGATGTGGAATGCGATGCGCTGGCCAACTCCTGGTTGCAACATCATTTTGATCACTGGGTGCTTACGCCGGATGGCGAATGATCCCGACGTGATGCTCCACAAACGAGGGTTGTTGTTGAGCGACGATCAGTTGTTGGCCGAGTGCCAGTTGCAGGCAACACGGAGGGGGGGGCCTGGTGGGCAGCACCGCAACAAAACAGCTTCGGCCGTGGTCATCGTTCACGTTCCCACTGGCGTGTGCGGGCAAGCCAGCGAACGACGCGATCAACAACAGAACCGGCGCGTGGCATTGGATCGTTTAAGGATCAATATGGCACTGGCGATCCGAGAACGGGCTGTCGATGATCAGGGAAAA
The DNA here is from genome assembly GCA_035327685.1 of Pirellulaceae bacterium. Classification (GTDB taxonomy): domain Bacteria; phylum Planctomycetota; class Planctomycetia; order Pirellulales; family Pirellulaceae; genus BJ22. The sequence goes on from DAOLCX010000598.1 coordinate 1,192, forward strand.
TTGGTGGAACCGCTTCCTGTTTGGACTCGGTATATCAACCAGCGCCGTATTGCGATCGGCCTCGAAAATGACCACTTGCCCCCATTACTTGGGCAAGTCCTCGATTGGTTGGCCGAAGCCGAATGGCAGATCGATACGGTGGCCACTCACCTGGGCGTCTCCTCCAGCCAAATCGTTAAGTTTTTAAAGCGCGTCCCCGCTGCATTTCAAACAGTCAATCGGCAGCGGCAAGCACAGGGACTGCATACGTTGAAGTAGGACGTTCGCAACAGGTACTTTTCCGAAATTCGTATCACGTATATGAGCTCCCAACAAGATTCTGCAGAGCAAGTCATCGTTATCGGCGGCGGCATCATTGGAGTCATGTGCGCCTGGTATCTCACAGAAACCGGACGTTCTGTGACGATTGTCGAGCGAGGTCAACTGGGACAAGGTTGTTCCCATGGTAATTGCGGGTACGTCAGCCCTAGTCATATATTGCCGTTGACGACTCCCGGTGCCATTGGGATGGCGTTGCGGTCGATGCTGTCGAACAAATCGCCATTTTACATTAAACCGAGATGGTCACCCGCAATGTGGAGTTGGTTGTGGCGGTTTGCCCGGCGTTGCAATCGGGTTGATATGTTGCGGGCAGCCGACACGTTACACGCGATGCTGCAGTCGTCAAAAACTCTTTACCGTGACCTGGTCAATCAACAGAAACTGGATTGCGAATGGGAAGAAAACGGCATCTTGTTCGTGTTTCAAAGCCGAGACAAGTTTGAACACTACGCTGAGACCGACAAGCTATTGACCGATCGCTATGGTGTGGCAGCGAAACCAATTGATGGAGCCCACTTGGAACAAATGGAGCCGGCACTTGTCCCTGGACTTGGCGGCGCTTGGTTGTACGAATGCGATGCCCACCTTCGTCCGGATTCCCTGCTGCGCGAGATGAGGCGATTGCTGGTTCAACGCGGTGTTCGCATTGTCGAAGAAGCGGAAGTAATAGGCTTTGAAGCTCGAGGCCGCCGCGCGGACGCGGTTCGCACAAACCACGCCAATCTCCAGGCGCATCAATTTGTCGTCGCCACCGGAGCTTGGACCCCTTTTCTAAATCGACATCTTGGCTGTCGGATCCCGATTCAACCCGGGAAGGGATACTCCTTGACCATGCCTCGGCCCAAACTATGCCCCCATCACTCAATGATTTTTGAGGAACATCGCGTTGCGATCACGCCGTTGCGCAGCAAATTCCGGATCGGATCGACCATGGAATTCGCCGGCTATGACACTACCATCAACCCGCGGCGATTAGAGATTTTGAAAGATGCCGCGCGACTCTATTTGCGGGAACCCAACCTGGAGTCGGTTGAAGAGACCTGGTACGGCTGGCGTCCCATGACGACGGACGGTCTTCCATATATTGACCGAACTCCAGCCTTCGACAATGTCTGGGTAGCCGCCGGCCATAATATGTTGGGCCTCTCTCTCGCCACCGTCACGGGCAAACTCATTGCCGAGTTC
>DAOLCX010000599.1:0-2694 GCA_035327685.1 Pirellulaceae bacterium
ATTGGTTTGCGTCAAGCCACGCTTGATGAATCGAACGCCACGGATGGCACTTGGGCGCAGCCTCCACACGCAATCCAACAGGCCTACCATGCACTTGCCGAGCAGTTTGCTCCTGTCGCCCACGGACGCCAAGCCATGCTGACGGCGCTAAGCACATTGAAAGGGATGCCATCCGGGACGGTGACAATCAGTCGCCTGACCAGCCGGTTGTCACCGCCACTGCGCGACGAACTCCACCATTTGCGGAATACGGTCAAAGCCAAAGTCCTCGACATTCAGGCAATGATCATGGGAAACCAGGCCATCCTGATGTACACGATGGATTTTTTCGGCCGTCTCTTGACATCATTGACAGGAGAGCTGGAACCGGCCCAAGCGTACAACGCGCGCGGGCAACTGTCGTCGTCTGCTAACGCCTCCATCGTCAAACAACAATGCTGAGCGCCCCACTATGAATATCGCAATTGGATTGTCGGCACTCCGCGCATCCCAGTTTGCGCTGGACACCGTTTCTCAGAATATTGCCAATGCAAATACCAGTGGCTACCACCGCCAGCGCGTACAGCTCGCGGCGCGAATGCCCCAGTGGATTGGGGGACACTATCTGGGAAGCGGGGTGGACATTAAACGTGTCGATCGCATGCGCAGCCAGGTCTTGGAAAGCTCCTTCACCAACTCCCTCTCTGATTTGTCCGGCGTTCAACAGGGACTCGTCCTCCTTCGCCAGATCGAATCCGAGTTTACGCTGGGCCCCGGATCCATCCACCAGTCGCTCACCGATTTTTTTGGCGAATTGAATAAGTTGTCGGCTAACCCGAACGAATCCGTCAGCCGCCACGCTGTCGTCCAACAGGCGATCCAACTCGCGCAACGCACCCAAAGCATCCACCTCCGTTTAAGTGAACTCAAGTCGCATGTCCACACACAAATTCAATCCGAAGTTAAGGAACTGAACCAGCAAATCAACGCCTTAGTCGAGTTGCAGTTCCGAATCAAAGAAGCCAGTGTCGGTGGCATCATGCCCAATGACCTATTCGACCAGCGCGATGAGTTGATCAATCGTCTTGCGGAAAAAATCGATGTGCAACGATTCGAATTGATGCAAGACGGTTTTGCACTTTCCCTGGCGGGGAGTTCCATCTCGTTGGCCGCGACTGCGGTCAAGTTTGAGACAACGCTTCTTGACGACGGTACCATCTCAGTCCACTTGGCCGGCAGTGATCGCGCCATCGGTTTTCAATCGGGCAGTCTGGCAGCGTTGATTGAGTCACACAACACGACCATCGGGCAGTTTCAGACTCGCCTCAATACGTTCGCCAGTCGCTTGATGCAACAGGTCGATCAAGCGCACGCCAAAGGTGTCGGATTGGATGGGCCATTCACCATTCTCCGCAGCGGTCGCAAATTTGCCCAAGCGGATATCCCCATCCAACAGGCGAGCCTGCCGTTTCCAGTCACCGCCGGGAATCTGTATTTCTCCATTACCGATCCGCAAGGCGAGAAACGAACTGCCTCCATTTTTATCGATCCGGCCACAGACAGTATCCATGACATTGCGAACAAGATTAACTCGGTCAGCAATCTGGCTAGCTCGGTCGATACCTACAACGGACAATTGACGATATTTGGACAACCTGGATACAAGTTCGATTTCACTGGCAACCTCGAAACGATCCCTTCCCTGACGTCATTCCTCGGTTCCGCGGTGCCCCGCATCGCCGGTCAATACACCGGTGAACTCAACCGGCAAATTCAAGTTGAAATCGTTGGCTCCGGACTAGTGGGGCGTACGCCAGGATTATTGGCGCGCGTTACGGATTCGATATCAGGAGCCGTCATCGCCGAATTGAACATCGGCGATGGCTATGAAGCCGGCGCCTCATTGCCAGTCATCGATGGCGTCACCCTCAGCTTCCAGGCTGGTACCGTCAATGACGGCGACTCGTTCTTGACACACTTCGTCGCCGAATCCGATGCCACCGGCATCTTGTCGGCTTTGGGACTGAATAGTCTGTTCTCGGGCAAAGACGCCTCCGATATGCGCGTGGCCACTCACATCGCCGAGAATCCTCGGGCCTTGGCCGTTTCTCGGAGTGGCGAAATCTCCGATACGGCGAACCTGTTGGGTCTGATTCGGCTTCGCGATCAACATCTCGTCGGTGAACATCAATTGACATTCCAAGATTATTTGGCTGACATCACGTCGCAAGTTGGTTTTCAAGTCCGGACACAACAACGACTGCAACAGAACGTGGCCGCGGTCAATCAGCAATACGGAGCCGATATTGCCGCGATTTCCGGGGTCGATTTGAATGAAGAGCTCATTAATATGGTCCAGTTTCAGAAACAATTTGAAGCGGCCATTCAAGTCATGCGGGCATTCGACAATATGCTGACGGAACTCATGTCGATCGTGCGTTAATTGCACCAGGAATAGAACCTATGATTTACCGTACCACAGGATTTATATTCCAGGCGCAGGCTTTGGAGTACACCGGAAAATTAACCGCAAGTATCGCCAACTATCAAAAACAGATTTCGTCGGGGATGCGCATCCATCGCCCGTCGGATGATCCCGTGGCGTTCCGACAAGCCGCCTCGCTGACAGCCCGCATCGACGCACTCACAGCAGACTCGTATGCCGTGCAGGACGCCCAATCCAAACTGAACGCAAGTGTGTCGCAGTTGTCAGAA
>DAOLCX010000600.1:0-2681 GCA_035327685.1 Pirellulaceae bacterium
AGTAACACCGGCCACAATTCGTGGTGAACGGTGCATAGACTCGGTCCCCCTCCTTGAATCGCGTGACCTCGGATCCGACTTCAACCACGCGCCCCACAAACTCATGCCCCATGACGGTCCCTGTGTCCAGTCCCACTTCGCGTCCAAAAAAAGGATGCAAGTCGGACCCGCACAAGCCCGCCATTTCAACTTGTACGATCGCATCGGTCGCGGCCATCAATGCCGGATCGGGCAATTGCCGGACCGCGACCTTTTCAATCCCTTCAAAACACACGCCGCGCATCGATCAGGTTTCCTGCAATAATGACGTGCCCGCTTCCCCTCCAGCGACCGCTAAGGCGCGGGCCACGACCTCTTGCCAAGGCATCCGATAATCAATGGGGTCGGGGACCCCCAACTGGTGAAAAGCCAGGATGCGTTCGACATCAGCGCCGGTCAAACCGTGCGCCCGCCCATCTTCATCCGGCATGTAGCTGGTCCAGGTGTTCCGAAACACCGAGAGGAAGTCGAGCCCCAACTTTTGACAGCTCGCCTGAGCGTCACACAAAATTTGGTATTTGTCGAATTGCAAATAGGGCAGGTGCAGACTCATCCGCTCGGAGCCCCAGTTACCAAGCTGAAACGCCGGCCATAGTCGTTGATAGAATTCGGGGCGGCAATCCGGATAAATCGCACGGTCCCCTGCATGAACTCCCAAACAAACGGAAACCCCTAATTTGTGCCGTTCCGCAAGCGAAAGCCCGTATCCATACAATATGGAAGCAAAAATGGCGTTGCGGTTGGGGACCACCGTGGCACGCATGGAGTCCTGCTCGTAATGCCCCAGCGGCATGTCGCGGGCAGCATCGGTCAACGCAGAATCGAGCAGATCCTGCAGATCGTTCAAATGAACCAACCGCCACGCGACTTGATATCCGTGTGATGCCAGCAAGTCGAGATTCGTCCTGAGCCGGTCAATCTCCACGCGATGCCGTTGGCCGTAGTCAAAACTGAGTCCAAAGACACGCGTGTCGCGCGCCAACAAATGCAACAACAGGCTGGTCGAATCCAACCCACCACTGACCGCGACAACGGCCAGTTTTTGCAATTCGTTATCCGTATCCATGTTGCCCATAGCCAGGATTTTAGTCTAGTTCGCCCACCATCACGATAGGACGACAGCGATGGGAATTTCCACTCATCGAAATCGGAGATATTTTCACGAGGGCCCACATCCATGTTTCGACCACTTCGGGATCAAACGACTCCTCCGCTCGCTTAACTAACGTTGATCGAAGCCGAGTCGGTTGGGTTGCTAGCGGCGTGGACTGCGACTCCGTTGCCTCACTTGTTTGGCCGAGCGCTCTACAACAGTAACCTTGTCGACTTTCCGACTAAGTCAACCAAGTAATAAGTTCTGACTTTCCGCCGATCTAATATAATTGCCCGACAGGACCTCCTTGCTTGATTCCTGGGCCAATGCCCCGATGTCGGCTACCGCCTGCCCCCGTTGGCTAGGATTGTCGCTCGCCAGATGCCGCAAGCCGAAACCTGTGAAGCGTAACGAGTTCCGTAACCGTTGATGACTTTGTAGAACAATTGCCCTCAATTGTTCAAAACGCTGGCGGGGCGTCCCATCGTGCAAGGATGAGCCAGTGAGGACAAGTGTTCTGCAATCAGGCATTTCCGCCAAAGTCCGTGAACGGCTACTGGGTTCCTGCCCGACGTGAGATGTTTGGTAACTTGGGCGAGATTGGCAAGGGCTGTCGCGCTTGCCGAAGGTGTTAATCGAATCGAAGATTCCGGTCGATCCTATTTCGCAGACAGTATTATCTGCGCTCGTTTACCGTCTGGAGGGAATTGACGTGAGGGTCTGGCATTCACTCACTTGTGTGCTTGTTCTGGCTTTGTGGGCTACAGAAGCCCGGGCGCAGTGGCCTGTTGGGACAACTCCCCAGCAGAATGAGTTTTGGGTAGAAATCGGAGGGCGCGTCTTTGACCGTCCCGGCTCCGACTTCGGACTCCCGCTGGTGATCAGCAGTGTCACCAATGAAACCTATTTGGACTCCGACAAAGCGACCGACCTGAACGGCGCCATCGGGCCCGATATCCGCTTTGGTCGCCGGGGCCGATTCGGTAACGAGTGGGAGTTTGTTACGAATATGGCTCGGTGGAATGAGGAAATCGAACTCCGCGAGTCCAATATGTTCTCTCCTCTGTTTCCTTTGTTTGAGCCGGATTTCATCCGAATGGAATATGACTCCACGTTTTACAATCTCGAGTTCAATTGCCGCAAATCGATCATCCCAGGCGTGACCGTGTTAGCCGGTCCCCGCTATATTAGCCTGCAAGAGCGGATGCAATTCAATACTGAGACGTTGCTGTTCGACAACGGTTTTTCGTTCTTGCTGCAAACGGAAGGGGCCAGCCGCACACGTAACTCTATGATTGGTGCCCAGGTCGGCCTGGAGATCAATCAACCGGTCGCCCGCGACATCTACTTGCAGGGCTTCATTAAAGTTGCCGGCTTGGGAAATCAAACACGACTCACCGAAACGTCGTTTGATAACCTCAGCAATGTCGTGTCGGTAAACGAGTTGACGAAATCGACCGGGACCTTTGTTGGCCAAACCGGCGGTCGAGTCTATTTTGAGATGATCCCGCGCCGCATGGCGTCTTGGGTCGGCTATGAAGCCACTTGG
>DAOLCX010000601.1:0-2673 GCA_035327685.1 Pirellulaceae bacterium
TCGATTTTTCCGCGCGCATGAACCGTGTACTTTCTATCGAAGGCGATGGTGAGTTTGTTCAGGTACAAGCGGGCTGCGTCCTGGCGGTGGTCAACCGCCGATTGCAAAGCAAAGGACGGTTTTTCGCTCCTGACCCGGCGACCCGATCGATTACCACGATCGGCGGCGCGTTGGCTTTAAACCTCACGGGCAGTCATTGGGTTCGTTATGGAAGCCCGCGCGACAAAGTGATCTCACTGAAGGTCGTCTTGGCCACCGGGGAATTGGTTGAGATTGCTTCACAAGGGCAGGGCAGGGTAGTACCCCATGAAGACGCGGTTGCCGTTCAAACACTGCGCCGACAGGTTGCGGAGTTCATTGGACAGCGCCGAGAGCAACTGGAATTGCATCGCCCGCAGACAGAAATCAACCAGGCGGGATACAATTTGTATGACTTGGACGCCTTTGGTGCCATTGACCTGACGCGGTTAATCGTGGGGTCGTCCGGTACTCTGGCGTTGATTACCGAGGCCAGGCTGGCGACCGCACCTATTCCGAAATATCGGGGCGTCGCGTTGATGTTCTTCGATAGTTTGGATTCGGCTGCAAAAGTCAGTCTTGATTTGAGGCAGCATGATATTTCCGCGTGCGACTTGCTGGACCGACGACTGCTGTCTCTGGCTCGTGAGACCAACGCGGAGTTGGCGCGCTTGATCCCCACCTCCGCGGAAGCCATGCTGTTGGTCGAATGTCAGTCTGAGCATGATTCAGAACTCCGCGACCACTTGGCGCGATTGAGCCAGTTCGTGCGCCGCCGCCGGAACATTGCACTCGATGTACGAACTACCACACAGATCGCTGAACGAAACCTGTTTTGGCGATTGACGCGCCGTGTGACTCCCACTTTGTATCGGCTACGCGGTTCCCAAAGGGCGGTGCCGTTGATCGATGACCTGGCCGTGGCGCCGGAAAAACTACCGGAATTTCTGGTGAATGCCCATCGCATTTGCCACAAACATGAAGTGACCGTGGCGGTATTTTCACACGTTCCGCAAGGCATTGTCCGTTTGCACCCGCTGCTCGATATGTCTCGTGCTCAGGGCGAACAACAAATGCAACGTTTGGCGACAGAGATCTTCGATGAAGTCCTGCGACTGCGTGGCTCAATTAGCGGTTCGTTTGGGGACGGCCTGACACGTACTTGGTATTTGCGGCGTCAGTTCGGTCCGTTGTACTCCGCAATGGTGGACATCAAAAACGCATTTGATCCGGACTACTTGCTTAATCCTGGCAAAATCATCGATCATCCGCCGACCTCATTAACGGAACATTTGCGATCTGCTCAGCCACTGACTCTTCCGGATAACTCGAACGACGCAACGGAAACACCGGCTTCGACGGCGCTTCCCGTGGTGGAACCACAGCTGAATTGGACAATAGACGAAATGGCGCTGACGGCGCGCAACTGCAATGGTTGTGCGCGATGCCGCAATGTCGCCCCCGATCAACGGATGTGCCCGATGTTCCGCGCCGATAGTCGCGAAGAGGCCGCTCCCAGGTCCAAAGCCAATTTGTTCCGGGGCGTCATTACCGGCCAGATTCCGATTGCACAAGTTGCCAGCGATGAATTCCGTACGTTAACTGACCTGTGTTTCAATTGTCACCAATGCCGCTTGGAATGCCCCGCCAGTGCCGACATCCCCAAGTTGATGATCGAAGCCAAAGCGCAACACGTTGCCGTCAAAGGTTTGAATGTCAGCGATTGGCTGACCTCGCGCTTGGATATCGTTTACGAATGGGCAGGCCGCATGCCGCGTATCGCCAATGCGATCATCCGCAACCGTTGGGCCCGCTGGGTCATCGAGCGGATGTTCGGTATTGCGCTCAGCCGCAAATTGCCGCGATTTTCCGATCGCAGCTTTTTGCGTTGGGCAGCCAAAAGTAAATTGAACAAGAGCAGTCGGCAACAAGGCCGAAAGGTTGTGTTTTTTGTCGATGCGTTCGTAAACTGGAACGACCTGGAACTCGGCCAGGCGTTGGTTCGGGTCTTCCAACACAATGGCATCGATGTGGTGGTTCCTCCGGACCAAATGGTGTCAGGCATGTCGTTGATCTCTGAAGGCATCCTCGGTCGCGCCCGCAAGCTGGCAGCCAAGAATGTTGAATACCTGTCGGAGTTTATCCGCCAAGGTTATCGAGTCGTGACGACTGAACCAGCCGCGGCTCTGGCGCTCAAACATGAATACCTGCATCTTATCGACGACGCCGATGCTCGGTTGGTGGCCGATCACACTGACGATGCTTGCCACTACCTGTGGCAACTTCATCTACAAGGCAACCTGGAACTGAATTTTCATCCCATTAATGCGGTTCTCAACTACCACACGCCTTGCCACCTCAAGGCCTTGCAAATTGGAACGCCCGGGCTGAATCTAATGCGTTTGATCCCCGGGTTGCAGGTTGAGGGAGTTGAAACCGGCTGCTCCGGCATGGCTGGGACCTACGGACTCAAGAGAAAAAATCTGGTGCGCAGTTTGCGCATCGGACGGCATCTGATCGCGGCGATTCGAGATGGCGACTGTGTGGCTGGTGCAACGGAATGCAACGCCTGCCGCATGCAGATGGAATACGGGACGACCAAACCCACGGTGCATCCCTTGAAAGTCCTGGCACTGGCCTATCGTCTGCTGCCGC
>DAOLCX010000602.1:0-2671 GCA_035327685.1 Pirellulaceae bacterium
GCTGATGGAAGTCAAAAGCTCGATGGGTGTGATTGTGGCGGCGCCGACCGCGGGGGCCTGCGCGGCACTCCCCGGGGCCGGGATCGGGAGGGCCGAAGGGCTGGGGGGCACAGAAGAAGAGATGGCGCAGGCCATGTTGGCTGCCGGGATGATTGGCGTCTTCATTGCACAGCGCTGGACGTTTGCTGCGGAAGTTGGCGGCTGTCAGGCCGAAGGGGGCTCGGCAGCTTCGATGGCGGCCGCGGCCCTGGTGACATTGGCTGGCGGGAGTTTGCAGCAGTCGGTCGCGGCAGCATCGTTGGCTTTTCAGTCGATGCTGGGGCTGATCTGCGATCCGATTGCGAATCGAGTCGAAGCGCCCTGTTTGGGAAAGAACGTGATGGCGGCGGCCAATGCGTTGAGTTGCGCGAATATGGCTTTAGCCGACTTCGACCCGCTGATTCCATTGGATGAAGTGATCGATGCCGCGAAGCATGTCGCCGAACGGATGCCGCGCGAACATCGTTGTACTTCGTTGGGCGGATTGGCCATCACGCCGACGTCTTTGGCCATCGAGCAATCGTTGGCACAGCGGAAATCGGCCGCTTGTGGACAAGGCTGTGGATGTGGAGTCACGGGCCAGCGCCCGATCGCTATCCAAAACACTGGCTAACGGATCAGGAACTGAAATGCCATCCGTCGAATCCAAGATCAATTTATTGCGTCTGATTGCGATTGCAGCGCTCTTCGCGGTCCATACGGGTGCTTACTACTGGCAACCAGTGGGCGATCCAAGTCTGGTCAGTGGCGAAGTCGGCGCGGCGGAGACGGCGCGCATCACCTTTGACATGCACATTTTAGTGACGCTGATTGTGATGGCCTGGGTCATGCAAGCCATGGCGGTCCATCATGTATCCGGCCTGGCGTCGGCGCGTCCTTGGCTGGCGCCGGCCTGCATCATCCTGGATACGCTGTGGTTGACCGCCCTGCTCTGTTTGACACGCGGCCCCGGCAGCGCGATGGTAGCCGCCTACTTCTTGATCATCGCCACCGGAACCTGGCGGCTGGATCTGAGATGGGTGCGCTTGTCCACATTGGTTTGTATTGCCGGGTACCTCGTGGTGTTGGGGGCAGCCCGCTGGCCGATGGGCATCCTGCGCGAGATTCCCATGATCTTAGTGCCGCGCTATCATCAAGGCCTGATGGTGACCGCGTTGGCATTGGCCGGTTTGCTGGCCGACCAAACGGTTCGTCAAGCCTACCGTCTGATGGATCTCCCCGCTGACGCTTCGACGTCACCCACGATGCGGAAAGCGACATGAACTCGGAAGCATTAGAAGTTGTCTGCCCGCGTTGCCATTACCCTTGGACACGACAGCCAATGCGCTGCCCGAGATGCGGTTGGCCAGAGCCCGAAAAGTCTAAGGAAACCGATCCGAACCGATTTTCCTACTCTCTTTCTTCATTGTTGTTAGTCACCACATTGATTGCGATCTGTTTGTCGGTGTTTGTCGCCTTACCGGGCCTGGGTGTGATGCTCGCCATCTTGGCCCTGCCACCTCTCATTCGCACGGCGTTGGTAGTGAATAAGCGACGGGCCAATGCGCTGGGCACCGAGACGCATCAAGTTGTCGCGATGTTTTTCAGTTCGATGTTTGTCACCATCGTGACTTTCCTAGCGGTCTCGATAACGGCCTTTGGGACATTCTGTGGCTTGTGTTTCGTATCCTCCGGGGTGGTAAACATCAACAATAATCTCGTGATGTTGTGCATTGCCGGTTGTTCCCTGTTATCCGCCATGGGCGTGCTGATTGCATCGTCGTTTTGGTTTCGTCAGCGCTGGAGGCGCGATACTCAAGGACCAAGGAAATAGACTGATGATTACTGAATCGACTGCGCGACTGCGCGACCATCTGTATTTGGGTTCGACGCAAAGCCTGTGTCCGGATTGTCTGCGGCTGGTACAGGCCAAGATTGTCGCGCGCGGGCCGCGCGTCTATTTCGAAAAGTTCTGTCCGGAGCATGGTCGGCGATTCGATTTTGTCTGTTCGGACCTGCGGTGGTGGGATCGCATGGAATTCAATGTGCCAGGTCGAGAACCGCTGCTGTATGGGACCGAGCCGGCGCGCGGTTGCCCGTTTGATTGTGGCCTGTGTACAGCGCACGAACAACACACCTGCATCGGACTGCTGGAAATCACTTCGCAATGCAATTTGAGCTGCCCAGTCTGTTATGCATCAAGTGGACCGGGTGGCCAACACTTGTCGTTGGAACAATGCCGCCAGGCGATTGATCGGTTGGTGGCAGTCGAAGGCCGCGCCGAGATTCTGCAGCTTTCCGGGGGAGAACCGACGATTCACCCCCAGTTCGCTGAGATTTTCGCGTATGCTTGTAACGCCGCGATTGACCTGGTGATGATCAACACCAATGGCATTCGGCTGGCACAAGATCGGGCGATGTGCGAGATGTTGGCGGCACTGCGCGCGCGCTGCCAGGTATATTTGCAGCTCGACGGTTTGCGTGGTGACAACACGCTGACTCTGCGCGGTGAGCCCTTGCTGGATGTCAAGCTGCAGGCAGTCGAGCGGCTCGGGGAGTATGGAATCAACACCACGCTGGTAGCGACACTGGAAGCCGGGGTCAATGCGGATCGGATCGGACCGCTGGTGGAGTTCGCCCAGAGTCGACCATG
>DAOLCX010000603.1:0-2671 GCA_035327685.1 Pirellulaceae bacterium
TCACGGGCCGGGGTCTGGTCCAATTTTCGGGCATTGTACTCGATTCGATGAACGGACGCCGGCCGAAAACATGGACCTGACCGCTTGGCGCCGCGGATCATCCCCGTTCGGGTGTCCCAAGCATTTCTTTCATCACGCCATCGAGTTCGATAAGTGCTTTGGCGCAATCGCCGGTAAACGAGCTGCCGTGCATCGTCGCCAGTGTGTTCGGCTGAAGTGAGGCCAGGCCCTCCAATAAAACGCGCGTCCGGGGCGTGTAGGGCATATAGTCCATGAGCGGGCCGGCCTGAAATGCCTCAAGTGATTGCCGCGTGCGGCCCAGGATATCTGATTCGGTCAACGGCTCCACGTCGCCATTGTGCGTAAACAGGTCTGAGCAAAACAGCACGCGCTGAGTCTCTTCGAACAGCACGCCGGCATCCCAGCCGTGGGGAAGGTGCGGCGTCGGCCGGTAGCGGAACCGCATTCGGCCGGTGCTGAACGTCTCGTCGGCGTTCAGTGCCCGTGGCGGTCGATCGGCGAAATCCGTCAAGTTGACGATCGACCCGACCATGCCCGAAACCGCTTGCGCGAGAGGGGCGGCCCGCAGCCAGTCGTTCAGCGAACCGCACTCGTCCACCTCGAAATGGCTGAACCCAATCCACCGGAGTGAAGCCGGATCGATCAGACGCTTCACCGCTGCGAACACCTCTGGAAACATGCGCCTCATCCCGGTGTGGTAGAGCAGGGGCTCGTCGTCCACGACCAGGAAGTGATTAAATTGCAGGTTGATCTCGCCGTACAAAATGCAAATACGGTACACGCCCGGTGCGATTTCCGTCACGTTGGCCATCGTCGATCCTCAACACATGCGGAACAATCCACGGCTGTCCGGCGCGCCACTCGCACCGCAGCAGGTCCATCGCGGACAACTTACTCATATACAATGCTACATTCAAGTGGACGAGGTTTGGTAAACGACAGGCATGCACGATTGGAACGCTCTACAAGTCCGTGAATAGAGCCACCGCATTCGCCATCGCGCTTTCATTGGCTGTAGCCACAGGTTTACCCCACGAGCTGCTCGATGCAACGACCGGTAACCGTTCACGGCACTTTGGTCAACCCGCACCGGCTGAAACGCGGGAACCTCAAATGAGATTCCCGTAGCGATGCACAGTTTGAGATACGCTTTGTTCCCGCAAATAGGTTAACAGCTCCAAGCGTCCATTGAGCCAGGGCCACTCGGTATAGACCGGAGTGTTGCCGATTTCAACAGCGCCCGGAAAGGCCTCGCGGGTTGACTCATCGGCCGCATTGACCCAGCGAAGTGAGCCGTGGCGCCGCGCGTTCATGGATTGAACGAATTGACTGCGGGACTCCAGAAGTAACTGGCCGCCCGAAGTGGATGTCAGTTGAGTCAGCCAATCGACCGAATGCGGAACACTGATCGTGAGAGGAACGCCTGCGATGCGGCAGGCTGCGGTTGTCACGCTGATTGCCAGCGGCGCCATTTCCTCACGCGGATCGACGACGCGGAGTACATGCCACGGGCGAGGCCGGTAGCGAAAATGATTGGTTTCTCCGTGAAGTTGTGAGGGGTCGTGTTCCTTGGAAAAATAACGCTCCCACCAATACCAACAACTCTCCGCCGCCGCCGTCAACAACTCGCGTTGGCGGCCGACAAAGATCGAGAGGCGCGCGACCAGGTCGGCAATCTCCGTGGGTAACGGTTGGCGGCATTGGGGAAGTGACTCAGTGTGCCAGTGGGAAAAACAGGCTACATAGTTCGGGCCGCCAGCCTTGGCTCCCGGCCCCACGCAGGAATCTTTCCACCCACCAAAGGGCTGGCGTTGCACAATTGCTCCCGTTGTGCCGCGATTGATATAGGCGTTACCCACTTCGACCTGGTCGCGCCACAAACGAATCTCTTCCGGATCGAGGGAGTGCAAGCCCCCGGTGAGCCCCAAATGACTGCTGTTTTGAATGTCGATTGCTTGCCGCAAACTCTCGGCTCTGATCAGGCCGAGCACCGGTCCAAAACACTCGTGTCGATGGTACCAGCTTCCGGGTTGCACGCCCAATTTGATCCCCGGACTCCACAGACAGGGGTTGCCATCCACCATCTTCGGTTCCAACAACCAGGACTCGCCCGGATCGAGCGTGGTCAAGCCGCGGCGCAGGACATCATCGGGTTCACGGATGACGGGCGTGGCAATCGCCATCGGGTTCCACGATCCACCCACGATCAGGCTCTCGGCGGCATCTTTGAGTTGTTGGCGAAATTTTTCGCTGTCGTACACTGGGGCTTCGATCAAGGCCAGGCTGGTGGCCGAGCATTTTTGACCTGAATGGCCGAACGCGCCGCGCACCAGGTCCTTGATGGCCAGGTCCCAATCGGCGTTCACCGTAATAATCATGGCATTCTTGCCGCTGGTCTCGGCAAACAGCGGCAAATCGGGGCGAGCCGTTTGAAAAGTCCGCGCCGTATCGTAACTGCCGGTCAAGATCACGGCGGCGGTGCGAGAATCTTCGACTAAACGCTGACCGGCGCGGCGGTCGGCAGTCGGCAAGAACTGCAACACGTCGCGCGGCACACCGGCTTGCCACAATTGTCGAGCTAACATCCAGGCGGTCAACACGGTTTCGCGCGAGGGCTTGAGGATCACCGCGTTCCCCGCCATCAATGCGG
>DAOLCX010000604.1:0-2667 GCA_035327685.1 Pirellulaceae bacterium
GGGCAATCCAAAACTCGGCTTCCGTGGAGGTTACAAGGATTCTACGGTTGTTGCATCAAATGACGCCTTTCATGTTGGAGTTAGTAAGTTCCGTCGGCGATGATTTCCGCTTTGTCGCGGGTGACCAGCGCCGCAAAGACCTGGATATTGACGGCCTCGTCGATGAAACGAACCGAGCCGTCACCGAGGATCACGTTGATGCCCGAACCGTGGAAGGAATAGGGCTGACTGGTCCCCTCGGTGCCGTACACGGGATGCGGGTAGGGATCTCCCCCCACATTGTCGCCGTTCGTCCCGTTGATTGCCAACACGTCGTCCAAGTTGGGAGCCGGAACAATGGTTCCATCTTTGCTGGAACCGGCAAACAACAAGTCGGACGCGGGTCGCGCCCACCCACCGGCATTCACCCGATACTGGGTCTGGTCGCTGGAGACGAGTCCTTCAAATCGGCGATACAAAAATGGGCGACCTGCCGATTCGATCAACAACAATGTATTCGAAAGCCCATCGGCGACGTCGCCAAATGTCCCCACCTGGTTCTTGGGTAGCATCCCGACGCCAGCCCGCACGGTGTAGATATTGGCCTCCAGGCGCGGATCGACACCGATCGAGGCGGCGTAGTCGGTAACGGCCACCAAATTGGGCTCCCAGGCCGCATTTCCGCCCGATTGAATCACATCGGGATTGGCGTCCAACCGCGCAGGTTTGGGGCTGGAGGGGCATAGAAACACGTTAATTCGAGTCCCCGTGACCGGAACATTTACGGCATCGCTCCAGTTGACAGATGTATTGTACCGGTCCCACAGCACCTTTTCGTCAATAAACGGCAATAACTGCGTGAACGCGCCGACGCGCACGGTGCTGGTGGCAACTGGCCGGATACTGGACGGAAGTCGCTGCTTCTGATCATGGAAGTTGTGGATAGCGATTCCCAACTGGCGCAAATGATTGGCGCAGCTGGTACGCCGCGCGGCTTCGCGGACTTGCTGTACCGCCGGCAGGAGCAACCCCACCAAGATCCCGATGATGGCGATGACAACAAGTAGTTCAATTAAGGTAAATGCCCGGCGCGATTGGCCGGCAAGGGCGTTTTGGATAGTCACGGTGACACCTGTTCTGAATAGTTGTAATGGGATATCGAATACTCGTCCTGGAGCCGGAGCGACGCTTCGGCAATGGCGCCTCAGCCAACGATCGCTCCCCGATGCCGTCTCCGACCAACGCAAGCCGCGTGCCAATTCGCTTTAACCTGAACCACTGCGGCTCAAGTCCGTGAAAACCCACCCTCTTTTCATGCGGCAACGCTTGATATTCCGATAACCGTGTAATATTCTTGACAGATCCGTGATTTATGATGGATGGTGCCGTTAGATAACAAGGTTTTGAGATGCCTGAAGAACTTAGGTTGATGTCCATGCTTTGGCAGGTTGTGGGGGAACATGCCCAGATGGAAGAAGCCTGGCCTCGTTTGTCCCAAGCGATTCAGGAGCGACTCCGTATTTCAAGGACCGGCTGTTGGAGGCTGGACCGTGAACATGCCAGTTGGATCGCAGTGGATGGTGCATCGCCGCCCACCTCGATTCCAATCGCGCATGACGAGCTGACGGTTCTCGACCGCTGGCACACGGGCAGTCGCTGGGTGCCGGTCAACGAGATCCCCAAACGTTTGCACAGTCTGCTGAAGGGCATTCGCGCGCACGAATATCAATGGCTGGTGATCTTGGGACCCAAGCACCACCTGACAGCCATCGTCGGGATTGAACGCCCGGGTAAGACACTCATTCGCGAAAGTGATCGCAAGTGGCTCGACAACTTCGTCGCCGTGATGTCGGCAGCCTGTTCCAATGACCGACGACTGCGCGAACTGGAACACTTGCGGTTGAGCGTCGATGCTGACCGACAATCGTTGCTGCGACGTCTGGGGAGAACCGAACTGGATGATCAGGTCATCGGCGAATCGACTGGACTGAGTCAAGTCATGGAGCGCGTGACAGCCGTGTGCGCTACGGATGCTCCGGTACTGATTCTGGGCGAAACCGGAACAGGCAAGGAACTAGTAGCGCGGGCGATTCATCAGCGCGGCAATCGGCGAGATCAACCGTTTATTCGTGTTAACTGCGGCGCCATCCCGCCGGAGTTGATCGATTCCCAGCTGTTTGGGCACGAGCGCGGCAGCTTCACCGGTGCCGATAAAATCCAGTTGGGATGGTTCGAGCGCGCTTCCGGTGGCACGCTATTTCTGGACGAAATTGGCGAATTACCCTGGGAAGCGCAAGTTCGCTTTCTGCGAGTCTTGCAGGATGGGGTCGTCGAGCGCGTGGGAGCCCAGCGCGGTATCCAAGTCGATGTGCGAATCGTCGCCGCGACGCATCAGGATTTGGCAAGTATGGTCAGGGCCAAACGGTTTCGCGAAGACCTGTGGTATCGGTTGGCCGTGTTTCCGATTCTCTTGCCTCCTCTCCGCGAGCGCGTGCAGGACATACCGGCGTTGGCAATTCACTTTGCACATAAGGCGGCCAAACGATTTGGTCTGCCTGTGGTCGAACCCACGGCGGAAGAGATTCAACTTCTCATCGACTACGACTGGCCGGGAAACATTCGCGAGTTAGGAGCGGTCCTGGATCGCGCTGCTTTGTTGGGGAACGGCCAACGACTGGAAATCGCCAC
>DAOLCX010000605.1:0-2662 GCA_035327685.1 Pirellulaceae bacterium
GATGGTCAACATCCCAGATGCCGGGCGGTTGACTTCCTCTAAACTCTGATTCAGCCGCACCTGTCCTTTGGCCAAGATGACGACGTATTCACAGGTGGTTTGCACATCGGGCAGAATATGTGTGGAGATCAGCACCGACTTTTTCGCTGTCGCGGCCAAATGTCGTATTCGCGCCAACAACGCTTCGCGCTCTTCGGGATCGAGTCCCGACGTGGGCTCGTCCAAAATCAAGATCTGTGGATCATGGACGAGGGCTGCCGCGAACTTGATCTTCTGCCGCATCCCGGTCGAGTAGGTTTCAATCGTTCGGTAGCGTTCCTGCTTCATGCCGCAATAATCGAGAATCTCATGAGAACGGCGCAGGCCTTCCGTCGCGGGAATTCCCGATAATGACGCGGCAAACCGCACCACTTCGACACCAGTCAACCCGGGAATATAGCAGTCGTCTTCGGGTACATAACCCACGATCTGTCGAACAGCCCGCCCTTGCCGCCGCAGGTCCAAGCCCAACACCGAAGCACTCCCCGTGGTGGGTCGAACTAGCCCCAGGAGGATTTTGATCAACGTGCTTTTGCCTGCCCCGTTCGGACCGAGCAGGCCGGTAATCCCCGGGCCAATCTCCAGATCGATCCGATCGAGAGCTACCACGCCGCGGTACGTTTTCGAAACGCCGCGCAAGGATATCAGGCTACGAGAATCCATATATGAACGAACGGGATAGGGCGCATCCGCGCCGCCAACGACACTCGGAAAATTACAATATTCGCTGGTCCAGCAACAATCTTGTAACCGGACACGGACTCTGGCGGAAATGCCTGATTGTAGAACATTTGTCCTCAATTGTTCATCTGGGGGCAATTGTAAACCCTGCCAGAGTTTCGAACAATTGAGGACAATTGTTCTTCAATGTCGTGAACGATTACATGATCTTCGGTCCAGCGAAACATAATGATTCAGGCGCTGGGCCGACGCAATCCCCCGACAATCAGCGTATCGATGATCAACTGCAGTATATGGTACAGTACCAAGGGAACGACGTTAAAATCGAGTTGCAGTGCCACGGCCAAGCCGACCATCAACGTTTTTTGGCTGGCCGAGAATCCCACGGCAATCTGGTCAGATCGCGAGAACCCCAGCCACCGGCTGCTTCGGAACGCCCCCCACCACACGCACAAATGCAAACCCACCAAGGCTAATGCCAGCAGCGACAAACTCCACCAATCCAACGCCGCCCCGGCCGCCTCCAATCGCTGGCCAGCTTGTATCGCCCCCAACCACACCACCCACAGAATCCCGATTTGGGCAACGACACCTAACGAAATCTTGTGGCGCGTGGACCAGGTGGCTGCGGCAGAGGAAGCGCGCAGCAATTGAGCGACGATAATCGGCACCAACACGACCCAGATCAACATCACCACGGTTCCCCACAACTGGTCGGGAGGGAGGGAGTTGCCCATCAGCAAATACACCCATACAGGGGTGATCACAAAACACAATCCGTTCGTGATGACGGTCACCAACAAGCACACGACGTCATTGCCCCCAGCGCGCCGCGTCCACACGGCAGCCGATGCCAAGGTCGTAGGGGTGGCTCCCAACACGATCAACCCCGCGGACAGCTCTGCCGAAAATCCCTGCGCCACGCCCCACGCCAGCAACGGGAACAATCCGACACTGATGAACACGGCCCACAACGCTGGCCAAGGCCGCACCACGGCGCGCCAAATTTGACCAATCGGGATCGGCCAGGCCATCGCAAACATCGTGACTGCCACCGCACCGCGACTCAGCCAAGGCCAATCGGACAACCAACGCAAAGACTCGGACCACGTCAATCCAATGGCCAAGACCAACAGCAATGCCAACAGAAACCAATGCTGTAATACCGAGCGAATACCGTTCACTGACTTAACCAACCCGCTCCTGTCCTCAAAATCGAATTCCCCCGAACAATCGTCCCATCTTACCGCTTTATTGAACTGGCGACATGAGCCTGAGGGACACGTTACTACACGAACCACCGTCGCCGTCGGCAATGTATCGGGTGCAGTAGATTGTGGATTAGAACGCGTCGATGAACAATCACAACAAAGCGACTCAACGATGAACCTGGCGTCAGAGCGCAGCAAACCGCGCCACCAGACATCGAGACTGCAAACCAGTCGACGACATAGCCAGCCGTTGAGTCCGAAAAAAGGTGTCAGGAATTGAGTCCTGACACCTTTTAATGTTTCAGGACAATTATTTACGCGACTGTAGAACCATTGTCCTCAATGGTTCCGAATCCTGACAGTTTTTACCAATGGCGAGACATGAACAATTGAGGACAATTGTTCCGGACGGTGACAAGACATTCCGGTGACCAGGCAGGAACAATTGAGGACAATTGTTCTACAATCATGCTTTTCCACCAGTTCCCGGGAACTGTCATGATTCAGGAGGGTGAGGTGATAACACCGCGCACGAAATTGGTAGCCACGCTCGGACCGGCCACTAACCGGCTTGAGATGATTGTCCGGTTGATTGAAACCGGCGTGGACGTGTTTCGCCTGAACATGGCCCATGGCGACATCTCCGGCCACGGCCAAGTCGTGCAACAAGTTCGCGAGGCAAGTC
Organism: Pirellulaceae bacterium; assembly: GCA_035327685.1. Classification (GTDB taxonomy): domain Bacteria; phylum Planctomycetota; class Planctomycetia; order Pirellulales; family Pirellulaceae; genus BJ22. Next base: position 2,617 of record DAOLCX010000605.1, read on the forward strand.
GTACGGTGGGAGACCGGTTGGGATTCTGGTCGATCTGGCTGGCCCC
>DAOLCX010000606.1:0-2660 GCA_035327685.1 Pirellulaceae bacterium
ACGCATGATTTCGACAACGAACTCGAATGAATCCATTAGGATGAACCTCACAGAGGGTGAGCTGACGGCCAATGGTCCCACTCCACCCGGTGTCACCTCGATTGATGCCTTTTGTCCTTCCATCAAACGCGTCACTCCGCGATCTAAGGACAAACAATAATCGTTCCGCTTCATTGACGTAACCTTGGAATTACAAGGGAACTTGCACCCCCCTGATCCCGTCCCACTGGGAGGTCGCGATGGGGCGGGAGTCTTTTTCAGGTCCAGAGCTGGACTTGGTCACACAGCCGGAACTTGTCTGACGTCAAACGGATTCCCGACCCCATTCGCTTGGCCGGATTTGGCCGTTTTGGGACCGATTTGAGTCGATCCCTGCCTGAAAACCGGACATGGCCTATTGATCGACCTATAATTGCGGGTTGTCCGTTGGAGCCGAAGCGTTTTTGAGAGCTTGAGTTCATGAACATTAAATCTACATGGTTGGCCTTTGGGTTGTGGTTGGGAGTTTTCGCAGCCGTACAGGCTCAAGAGATTGGATTTGTCGAAGACTTTGTGCTGGCGGCTGACCGACAAACGGCTCTGGCAAAATTGGTTCCCGGAACGGATGAATATTATTACTTTCATGCGTTGCACGCGCAGCATCAGATGCGATTGGACGATGTCGATCAGCTCCATCGCGAGTGGGTCAACCGTTTGGGAAACACCGCGCGGGCGCAACAGATCGAACATCGCCAAGCCTTGTTGCGCTACGACCAGGACCCTCAAGCGACGTTAACGTACCTGACCCACAAACTGGGCTTACGGTTTGACCATCAGCGAGAGATTCCCGATACTGAGCGCGACCTCCCTTCGCAACTCGATCAACAACTGATTTCATTTGAGGCCTTTGCACGGCGGGCACTCGCTCAAAGTCGGCACACCGACGGTTTCCATGACTCAGCCTTGTTTGAGCTTGCCCAAATGGAATTGGACGTGACGCGTGCGCGACATTTGTTGCAGCGCGTGAAATACCCGGACCTGCCCAATTTGACGGCGTTGATTGCGCGGGACCTCCGTGCTGACGATCGCCCCGCGTTTGGCTACTTGGAGATTCACAAATCGTTGACGATTGAGCAGCTCGACGCCCTGGCCGAACAAATGCCAGAATTGAAGCAGCAAGCTTCCTTTGTTCACACTTATCTCAGCAAACTGCGCCCTTCGGACGACATCGTAAGCTTCCGCGACCACTCGTCGCATCGCGATTACCTGGAACGGCTGTGGGCATTCGCTCAGAATTTGGACCCGGTGTTCAACTCGCTCAAAGCCAACATCCTGTTGCAACGCCTGCAACTCGACCGACAAACTGGCGAGTTTGAAAAGGGTCGGCTGTTGGAATATCTCAAGCTTCCCAAGTATGTCCCGTATGCCCGAGCCGACTGGCTCAGCCAATTCCAGAATGCCGGGCACTACGCCCAACTCGGCGCCGATTATCGAGAGTTCACGCGGTTGATCCCGGTTCCCAACGACGAACACCTCGTCCGCTATTTCCTGATGCACTACCTGCGCACTGCCGCCAACCCGGATGAATTCGCTCCCTACGTTGCCGATGAATATTTGCGGCCTCTGTTTGCAGAAGTCAAACTCACATCGGGACAAGGCGATCCACAGCAGTGGGCATCGTGGATCCCTCCCGACGCCTTCAGTCAGTTGATGCAGCGCGTCGATTTAGAGTTCGATGCGACGCTCCCTCGGCTGCATGGCATGGACGATCCTGTCCACATCCGGTTGACCACTAAAAATGTGAATCAACTGATCGTCAAGGTCTTTGAAATCAATACGGAAGCCTATTATCGCTTGTCCCAGCGCGAAATCGACACCGACATCAACATCGACGGGCTGGTGCCACATTGGGAACAGACTTACCAATATGACGATCCCTCAATGCGCCGCGTGGAGCGGGAGTTCGCGTTCGATCAGTTGAAGGGGCCGGGCGTGTGGGTCATTGATTTCATTGGCAACGGAAAAAGCAGCCGGGCCTTGATCCGTAAAGGCGAACTGTATGCAGTCGTCGAAACGACGGTGGCGGGCCAGATGTTCACCGTCCACGATGGCCAAGGCCAACGCGTCACCGATGCCACCTTGTGGATTGCTGGACGCGAATACCAACCCCTCCCGAGCGGCGAAATCGTCGTCCCCTTCACCACACAGCCGCGGCGTCAGGCTGCGATCCTCTCCCGCGGCTCTTTTAGTACCTTGACCTGGTTCGACCACGAAGCGGAAACATACACTCTGGAAGCGGGTATCCATATCGACCGCGAGTCCTTGGTCCGCAATCGACGGGCCCATGTTTTGCTGCGACCGCAACTCTATTTGAACGGCCTGCCAGTCACCAATCAGTTGCTGAAAGATTGGCGGCTGCAAATCGTGGCCGTGGATGGTGATGGCGTCCCCATCAGTATCGACCTGCCCAAGCTGGAGTGGCAAGATCAAGCCGAACTTCAACAAGAGTTCCAGGTCCCAGCCGACCTGCGGACTCTCCGCGTGTCCTTGGCAGTAAACGTCGCCAGCATCAGCGAGGCCAAAGACTTGCCTTTGACCGCATCCGAGGAGGTCAGGGTCAATCAAATCCACGATACGGCCTCAGTGCGCGATCTACACTTGCTTCCCACACCCGCGGGCTT
>DAOLCX010000607.1:0-2659 GCA_035327685.1 Pirellulaceae bacterium
CGCTTCAAGGGGTTACCAAGTGTCGATAGCCAAGAAGAAGTGACTGAATCTGCTCAGGCAACAGGCGAATCGGTGAATCCATCATCGGCGTCGGTAGTGGTTGTCCCCAGTCGCGATCCGGGGGGGTTGGCGAGGCTGGCCAAACCCATTGGCCGTCTGGTCCATATCGTGGGACGCGATGGGCGCCTAACACTTGATCAACAACATTGGGCACAACAGTTTGGCGGAAAAACCATCCGGCAATTAGTCAAAGAGACCGAAGATTTCATCCGCGACCAACAGCTTCCCGGTGAATGGTTTCAGCCTGAGCGAGAAAATGAACTGGCGTTGGATTATCCGCCAGTGATCTTTCGGTCGATCAAGGATGATCTGGGAAGTGATGTGATTTCTGAGGCCCAATGGCAACGTTGGAGCCACGAGACAAACTCGTCCGGATGGACCGATACCATTTTCAGCCGTCGCCATCGATTGACGCTCGATTGGGGGTTCGATTCCAAACCGAGCCTGTTTGGCAACCTGTTCCCGTCGAGCTCGAAGTCATTTCGGCTGTCCGTGGAGGAAATCATCGCCCCGCGTCGAGAGTTGGTTGTTGAAGCGTCGGTGGATGGACGGCTCCTGATTCGGGTCGGCAGTCGCCACGATCAGTGGGTGATCCAGGTGGTGCAGTTCCCCGACGGGACGCTGGTTGTTCAAGATGTGCGCGGCATCGAATCCCGATCATTGCGGGTTGAGTCGTTTGACGAATTGTCAACGCTGCATGGTGAGTATTTGGCAGAGGAGTTATTGCCCATACTCCGCGCGGTGGGGATCGAACTGCACTGAACGACGGGCTCGATTAACATCCACCTTCGCAAGGCGTCGCCTCCCAGCAGTACTTTGGTCGGACTCGTTTGATATTCAGTACATGGCGAAACTCACAATTCCTCGTTGGTTCATTGAGTATGCGATGGTCGTTTTCGCAGGGATCCTGTACGCCATTGCGCTGAAGTACTTTGTACTCCCATCCAAAGTGATTTTGACCGGCAGTGAGGGAATCGCTGCTGCGCTCTCTTACTTTTTTGATAGTTATTGGCTATTTGTCATACTGTATGTCGTGTTTCAAGCCGCATTGTTGACCTTTGGATTTGCCACGGTCAGTCGAGTCTTCGCGATCCGGTCCTTGATCGTTGTCTTGACAGTGGTGGCCATGTTGGCAGTTTTGCCAGAGTTGCGATTTGCCCAGCCGGAACCGCAACACGAGCGGATCATTCTGGTGATTTTTGGCGGATTGTTGGCTGGCGTGGCCAAGGCGGTAGCGTTCCGCTATCGCGGTTCGACCGGTGACGAAGATGTGTTAGGTGCCTATTTCGCAATGAAATATCTCAAGCCAGTGGGGTCCATTGCGGTCGTGGCGGCGATTGTCTCGACCGCGTTCGGACTGGGAATGGACTACTTCAAACACGGCCAGATTGAGTCGGTGGTCAACACCTTGATGTACACCTGTATTTACATCTTTGCGTCGGTGGAAACGTTGAATAATCTGTACCACAAGTTTCAGATAACCATGCTGGCGATTGTGACTCGCGACCACCAGGCGGTGGGGGCCGCCATCAAGGCCACTTCCTCACATCGGACCTATACGATTCAGGAAGGTGAAGGGGGACACAGCGGCGAAAAGTTTCGGCTGGTGCAGACGATTATCACTTATGAAGAACTGCCGCAGTTGATTGAGGCAGTTGAGCAGGCTGATCCCAAGTGCTTTTATTATTCATACGACCTGGAAGGCATCTCGCGCGGGTATTACATCTCGCCGATCGGTTGACTTCGGTTGGCTTCACGGTTTGTGTTGAATCGTAAGCAGTAGCAACGTATTGCCCGCACGCTGCATTATGCGGAAGGAATTGGATATCGCGTGATCGTGATACTCCGATCGAATTCGCCGGTCAGTTCGATTTCTACGCGAATGGAGACATAGGGCAAGGCAGTTTCGATCCGTTCACCCCATTCGATCACGACACAGGCCCCGTTGTCGACTAATTCATCAATCCCCAAGTCGTCCACCTCGCTGATATCCTCAATTCGATAGGCATCCAAATGCCACAACGGGCCGCGCGTTCCGAGGTAGGGTGTAGCCAGTACAAATGTTGAACTGGTGACCGGTTGATCAATCCCCATGCCGGCGGCGATGCCTTGGGATAACACGGTCTTACCCGCGCCCAACGTTCCGCTCAGTATGACAATGTCTCGCGGGCGCAGGGATTCGCCCAGCCGACGGCCATAACCAAACGTCGCCTCATGACTCGTACTTTTCCACTGCTCAACAACGGGGTCGCTCAATGACTGTATCCCCGCGGTTCAAGAATTCGCCGTGCACCTGATTTCGCCTGTAAAAACAAACCTTGCTCAGCGATAAACTCACCTATTTCGAAAAGGTCGTTGGCCAATGAAGCGTCCGAGTGCAAAGCTGACGCCACCTCCGGGCTAACGCACAGCAATAGTTCGAAGTCTTCGCCATCCGTCAATGCGTGTTCGAGCGGTGTGAGACCCGACGTTTTGGCAAGCTGATAAGCCGCTTCCGCAATCGGAATCTGTTCGGCTTGCAGCACCACTCCGACTCCGCTGGCCGCAGCCATTAATGACAAATCGATGCTCAGAGAATCGCTGATATCGGTGGCTGCAT
>DAOLCX010000608.1:0-2645 GCA_035327685.1 Pirellulaceae bacterium
CAACACCCATTTTAAGTCGTCCGTGAACCGCGCGCCGCGGCAATCGACGCCCGGCCAGCGAGGCGAAGTCCGTTCGCTGATCCTCGAGCTTAAGTCGATCGCCGACGTGGGTTTGATCGGCAAGCCCAACGCCGGAAAAAGCACGCTGTTGAGCCGATTAAGCAAGGCTCGCCCCGAAGTTGCCGACTATCCGTTCACAACGAAGTTTCCCAACTTGGGAATGGCGCAGGTCCATCGAGACCGGGCCATTGTATTGGCTGACATTCCCGGCTTGATCGAAGGGGCCCATCGCGGGGTTGGATTGGGGCATGACTTTTTGAAACACATTGAACGCTGCGGGGTGTTGGTTCACCTCGTCGAACCCGCCCCTCAAGATGGCTCCAACCCGATCGACAATTACGTTGCCATTCGTCACGAATTGTTGGAGTACAATCCGAATCTGGCCCAGCGGCCGGAGATCGTAGTGATTTCAAAATGTGAGTTGCCAGGCGCCCAAGACATGCGCGAACAATTGGCGGCCATGATCGGTCGAGACGTACTGATGATTTCTTCGGCCACCGGAGAAGGTTTAGCCGAATTGCTCCGCACGATGGTATCGGTTTTGGACGCGGATACGGTCGCGCGAGCCTAAGAGATGCCTCAAGCCTGGTTTTATGCCGACGTTGGAAACTCCGCGGTCAAATTGGCCTGGACGCCAAGCCTGGCCAGAAAACGGCCTTGGGCCAAACAATGGACTTGGCTTGAAGAATCCCATCGGTGGCAGGATTTGCCCAAGGAACCGGCGAATTGGCTCGTGTCCAGTGTTCATCCCCGCCGGTTGAAGTGGTTGTCCCATCGGCTAAAAGCACGCCGACCACGCGATACGTTGCGAGTCCTCGCATTGGACGAAATCCCGATGACCGTCGCGGTGGATGAACCGCGGCGACTGGGAATAGACCGGGTTTTGGCTGCCTGGGCTGCCTGGACCTTGAATGGCTCGAAGGGACCGCTGATCGTGCTCCAGGCAGGGACTGCGGTCACGGTGAATATCGTCGATGAACAGGGGACGTTTCGAGGCGGCCTGATATTTCCAGGTTTGGACCTTTGCCGCCGAGTGTTAGCCGAGCAGACTGCGGCGTTGCCGAACCGCCAACAATCCCGATGGCCTGCCCCAACAAGCGATAAACTCCCAGCAGTTGGACGCAACACGGAAGAGGCGATTGACTTGGGGACGCTACACCATCAGATCGGCGGCATGGTTCACTCGGTTGAACATGCGCAACAGGAATTTCAGAAGCGGGCGCGGGTTTATGTAGGTGGCGGTGGGTTGGCTGACTTATCGCCCTGGCTGCCAAAAAGTTATCTCCGCGAACCTGATTTGGTACTGTTGGCGATATCGAATCTCGCTAAACTGAGCTAGCGCACTGCTGGATTTCCTGGCGGAGATTACACTGGCCATTTCGAAAGTGCAGTAAGCAGGCATATGGCGAAATCAACTCATTCCGATGAGACCTGGTTTTCGCTGTTGACGGCACCTGCCACCGGAGCGATCGCAGTCACCATTGTGGTCGGTCCGCAAGCGGCTAGCACGCTGACCAGGCATTTCACATCGAACAGTGGTCGATCGCTGATGTCTGCCCGCGAGGGACAGTTGTATTACGGTCGTTGGAGTTCAATCCATGACGAGGGCCTGGCGGCGGCTGGTGAGGATTTGATCATCTGCCGAGTCGGACAAGATGTATTTGAGATCCATTCGCATTCAGGCAATTTTGCGCGACAGGTGCTACATAGCGATCTGCTGCAATCTAAACTGGTGAGCGTGGGTCCCGACGAGGCATTGCGGCGTTTGGCAACAAACAGATGGCAAGCTGACGCTCAATGGGCATTGACGCAAACCATAACGCAAACCGGCTCGAGGCTGTTGAGCAGTCAACTTCAGGCATGGGAAACGTTTCCTGATCGTCTGATTTCCCAACTCGAACAGAAACGATGGATTGAGGTACGTGCTGAAATTGACACGATGGTTCATTGGGCGACCTTTGCCAATCGGCTGATCGAACCACCCTGGGTTGTCTTGTGCGGTCCTCCCAATGCAGGAAAGAGCACGCTGATCAATCGCCTGCTTGGATTTGATCGCGCTATCGTGCACGAGCAACCCGGTACGACCCGCGATGTATTGACGCAAGTGGCAGCAGTTGACGGCTGGCCCATCCAGCTGACAGATACGGCTGGGCTGCGCAGCACAACGGACCCGCTTGAAAGCGTTGGGATACAGCAGGCCCAACACGCGATTCATCGGGCTGCGATTGTGGTTTATGTAGTCGATGGTGCGAAATCCATCGATGGCAGCCATATCGAGACGTTGCCTCGAGTTCCCGATTTGGTGGTTGTGAATAAGTGCGACTTGATTGACGAGCGCGACAGCAGTGACACGGTGGCATTCTTTCAGACCGCCTGGGGAAACGGCCACGCGGAATTGCCGATTCTGACCGCCAGTGCGTTAACGGGGCACGGCATCGAGTCGATCACAACCACCATTGCGAATCTGCTGGTCCCGCAACTACCTCCGCCAGGTGTCTTGTTGTGCGCGTCCCCTTCAGCCATTCAGCGATTGCAGACGCTTCAGAGTGCGCTGTTGGCCGAGGACACGCAACTATCGATCGCCA
>DAOLCX010000609.1:0-2644 GCA_035327685.1 Pirellulaceae bacterium
GCCGATTCCTAGTCTTTTTTGAACCGGCAATTCCCGTCGCCAGGACGTACGAACTCTGTATTATCATCGGTCAGCGTGTGATACGTTGATAATACACCGCTAACCACTTAACTAGAGTGTATATAAATTTCATACTATGGTCAACAAGCTGGTTTGGGGAAACAATTTGGCTAGCGCGGATATTCCCGTATTGATTCGGTGATTGATGGCGATGATGGTTAACAAAAAGGGGTTCCGGCTAAACTGATTGGCCGACTCCTTTCAAATCGGCTGTCCCGATGGGACGAATGAATTGTAGTCTTGTTGTTTCGTGTTCGCCCACGATGAGGCTGAGGGGACGGTATTTGTGGTTCTGATCTTTCCGCAGGCGTCGCTGGTGGGCTGGTCCACGGGAATGGCGTCTCCTGCCCTGCCGGCCTGAAGCTGACTTGGGTTTTGTCCTGACCCTTAGTTTTGCACGCTCCAGCGGCCGCCGATTTCGATGAGTTTGGCCCAATAGGGCCGACGACGATCGGCCCTGGTCCGGACGTCTTCCAAAATGACTCGCCGCGATGGTTGAATAAAGTCCCGGAAATTCGTCCCGCCGCGCAGCGAAATCTCGACCAACTGGTCGAAATCGACAATGTCCGGCGACAACCACAGCGTCCCTTCACCAGTCGAGCGTTGGATGGTGATCTTGTTGGATCCCGCCGGGCGCTCGACACTGACCTTCAACTCGCGCGGCCGTTGGTCGCGGTATTGATGAGGGTACATCAAGTACTCGTCCGATATATTGCGGACTTCATAACACCAGGAATAAACATCGGTCGGGCGAAGGACCAAATAGTTCAGCTTCAAATCAGCCCCCCGTTCCGGACCGCGCCTCCGCAACGTACCGAACCAGCGAAAAACCTCAGCCTGTTCTTCCATGAATGATTCGTCCAGGCGACCGTGATACTCGACAACAGTTAACTCATTCCGGTTGGCGCGGCGCAGCCACCAATCGAAATAGGGCTGGCACTTGCTCTTGGTGACGACATCCCGCGCACCAAACACGGCATAGACCGGCAAGCCAAAGTGTTGGTTGTCTTGGTAAGCCTTGACGTACTTGTCGGCCCCGCCTGCAAACGTGGACAGCCCGGCAAAATGCTCTGGATGCGACACGCCGATATCCAGCGCAGCCGCCGCTCCTTCGCCATGCCCGGACAAAAACACGGCGTCTGAATCGACTGAGAACCGCCGCAGGCAATCGCGCAAACATCCCAGCACAATCGCGTGCTCGCGCTCCGAATAACCATATGTATTCTGCCCGGCGGCTTTCCAATCGACCGCCGCCGCGATATAGCCGTGAGGCATCGCCTGGCCGCTGCGGACGCCTAACCGCGGGTTGTAATTGCCGCTCCACAAGTTGAGTTGACTGGTGGCTGAATTCTGTGATGGCAAGGTGATCAGCAGTGGATAGTCGCGGCGCGGATCGTATTCCGGTGGCAAATGAACCCAATACTCGATCGTCTGCGCCTGGTTACCGGTAAACGGCGTGCCGGGAATCTGAAATTGAAGTCGCAATGGTTCGCTGCCGTCATACTCCGTCAACTCGGCAGGTCGTATCGGACCCATCTGCCGGATTAACGGAACCAGATATCTGGGTGTTCCACCTTCATATTGTTCCAGTTCTTTCAGAATTTCCTCGCGCCGTGCCGCCGTGGCGCTTCCCAAATACTCCCGCACCAATTGCCGGACGGGCCATAATGATTCCGCCGTGGCCAGATTATCAATGGCCTCCTGGGCACCCAACAGCCAACCACTGAGCCCCAAGGCCAATCTCTGCTGAAGCGAAAGGGTCTCATCGCTCACCAATCTGCGGAATAAAGCCAATCGACCGGACGTATGAGTATTGAGGGCCTGGTCCAGTTCCTGTTGAAACTCTGCCAATACTCGTCGCTGGTCATCGTCCACGACCTGATGAGTCAGATAGTCCGTCAAAAAGTTCGTCATCATCGTCCGGACTTGCTCGACATCTTGCGTTCGTTGGTTGATTTCGTCCATTAACTGGAAGTAGCTGATCTGCACCTCCTCGGACATTTCATCTTTGTTGATGGCTTGGGCAAAGTTGTAAGCCAGGTTGGGTTGTCCTACGTCTAACCGCAACCGAATCTCATCCAGGAGTTGCCTCCCCCGCGCTGACGCGACCAGGCGGCGGTCTCGCGCCAATTGATCTTTGAGGTCGGGAAACAGTGTTTGCATCAAGTCGAGTTGCTGCAACGCCATGTCAAAAAATCGAGCTTCAATGTACAGTTCGAAAATCCGAAAATGTTCGCCGGGATCGTTGGGATCGGCAATTTGTTTGTTCAGGACCGACCGCAGCGCCTCTTCCGGAACCGCCGCCGTCGGGATACGCATATTCCAACGTCGCTGTTGCCCTTCTCCACCGATCAGCGTTTCGAGTTCACAATACCGCGGGCGAATGGCGGTGATCCCCTGCACGACATCGACGACCCGGCTACTGCGGGCATCCCAGATTCGCAGTCGGCGATGGCCATACAAGTCAAATTCCTCGGAACGAATCAAATAACCATAGCCGGGTTCCGCGCCAGTGATGGTCCGCTGAAATACTTCCAACCGCGGCCCGTGGCGCGTCGAATCGTTGACTGCCGCAATGCGCTTC
>DAOLCX010000610.1:0-2642 GCA_035327685.1 Pirellulaceae bacterium
ACGATTGAACACATCGCCGCAGAAGCCACCCGCAGAAACCAACAGTGGATGCAATCACCTGGAAATCCGATTGGTGTAGCTCATTAGTCCAAATGGCTGCCCAAATAGCTGCCACTACTTGGGCCAACGGGCCGAATCGTCACATTCTGCTTGTCGTTTAGGCGAATAGTCAAAGAGCCGGCAACTCAATTTCTCCTACTGGCCAACGCAGCTTCGCGGTGCAGAGTGGTCCCGCAGCTTTGCAGCGAAACATGGGCAGGAAACCGCCCAGATCTCCCAGGCTGCCCGTGGAATAAGGGTCTTTGATAATTGGGACACCAGAAGAAATCAGAGGTTTTGGTGGGAAATCGCAGGAACAACGGTCAAAAATTGGGTGTCCCTTTTTTTGGGCGGAACTGGGAGGGGGGAGGTGGGTTTAATGGGGGGAGAAGAGGCATGGCAAGGGTAAAGGTTGGATGAAAGAGCTTAAAGTTTAGGAGTGATGGCATGTTGATGTTGCGGCGAATCAGCTTGATGGGGGTTGCGGTTGCGCTCTGTTTGGTCAGCCAATGGGCTTGGGCTCAACCAGGCGGTGCGTTTGGCCAAGGCGGCCGCGGGATGAATATGTTTGGCGGCAACCTGTTTTTGCTGGCGGATGAGAAAGTCCAGAAGGATTTGGACTTAAGCGAAGACCAGATCGAACATTTGAAGAAATTGCAGGACGACATCCGCAACACGATGATGAACATGTTTCAGGGGATGCAACCGGAACGTGGCGGTGATCCGCGACAAATGTTCCAAGAGATGCAAGAGAAGGCCGAAGCCACTTTAAAGGAATTTGAGGAGGACTTGAACGATATCTTATTGCCGCATCAAACGCGCCGATTGAAACAGATTGCGGTGCAATCTCAAAATCGAGGGCGCGGTGTGGGTGGAAGCCTGCTATCCGAAAACGTACGCAATGAATTGAATATCACGCGAGAGCAAGAGCAAAAACTGAAGGAAGCGGCGGAACAGTTGGAAAAAGAGCTCCAAGAAAAGATTGCCAAATTGCGCCGCGATTCGATGAACAAGCTCTTGGATCAATTGACTCCTGAGCAACGAGAGAAATACCGCGAATTGGTGGGGGACCCGATTGAGTTTGGCAATCCATTCCAAAACATGATGCGCATGGGACAGCAGGGTGGTGAGCGGCAGCGTCGAGGCGGCGGTCGGTCAGATTTCTAAGCGCTTCACTTGATTCTTCAGTCCTAACCTTTGCTCAGCCGGTGCGGAGTTTTTTCGCGCCGGCGTTTTTCTGTTGGTGAAGCGCGAAAACGAACGAGGCCACCCGCAGATTCCCAAGAAATAATGGGTTTTTGTTAAACGTCGAAACCTTTGGCAATCTACTCGGTTAAAGGTAATGTGTGGGAACGGTAATTCGAAAGAAACGCACTTGCAATTAACGTGACGCATCCCACTCTTCACCCCCATGCAGTGCGTTTCTTTCGGATTACTGGAGCGTCGGTGCGGGAGTTGGTCGGAATGTTGCGCACATCGTGGTAGTGCGCACCTCGCCAAGCCGTCCTAGCTCACCTGCGAAGCTGCTGCCCCGCAAGCTTGTTGTTGCAAGCCAGACGCTCGAAAACGGGCGCCGACGTATGTTTGGATTATTGTAGATCGTGGGGCAAGCAGTGGGGCATGCCGCACAAAGGACACCAAAGTCGCATGGACATCGGTCAAATTTTGCTCAAACGGCAGTTGATATCCGAGCAGCAATTGCAGGCGTTACGCGACAAGGGCGTGGACGCCATGGAGTGGTTAGCGTCTCAGCCTGCCGCTGATCGGCCGGTTGCATTGCGAGCGGTTTCCGCCGAGCTGGGGATGGAGTTTGTTGATCTGCGAGATACGCCAGTCGATTTGGCGTTAATCGACACGTTTCCTCAAAAAATCATCTACCGGGAAATCCTGTTTCCCGTCCGACGCGAAAATGGCTCTCTCATCGTTGCGACCAGCGATCCATTCAACTTTTATCCATTGGATGAAATCAGCGCCAGTACCGGGCTGAATGTCCGCCCAGTGTTAGCGGATCGCGCGGAAATTTCACGACTGATCAAAACCCACCTGGGAGTTGGCGGCGAGACGATTGAAGGCCTGATCGAGCAAAAAGCGAGCGAGGGAATCGAGTTACTGGAGGATCTGGAGACTGACGGCTCGGAATTGAGCGAGATGGCTCAAGAGGCCAGCGTGGTGCGGCTGGTCAACGAGATTCTCTTGGAAGCCATCGAGACGCGAGCCAGTGACGTGCATATTGAGTCGCAAGCCAGCGGCGTCGTGATTCGTTATCGGATTGACGGAATCTTGCACGCGCAGCCTGTTCCGCCAGAGATCAACCACTTTCAGGCGGCCATCATCAGCCGCTTGAAGATCATGGCCCGTCTGAACATCGCCGAAAAACGATTGCCGCAAGATGGCCGGATCAAGCTGAAAGTCAAGGGTCGAGAAGTCGATGTCCGCGTGTCGGTGATTCCGATGATCCATGGCGAGAGTTTGGTGATGCGGATTTTGGACAAAGGTGCGATGGTGTTTGATCTCCGCAACTTGGGGATGTCGGCAGCCACTTACGCGACTTTTCGTCAGTTGATCGATCTGCCGCACGGCATCATTTTGGTCACGGGCCCCAC
>DAOLCX010000611.1:0-2641 GCA_035327685.1 Pirellulaceae bacterium
AAGCTGTCCCCACGAGCGTTCCCAAAACAGCCAACGACGAAGGCTCGGGAATCGCGCTCAACAATAACATCTGTCCGGGCACCAAAAGCCCTCCACCGAAGGCGAAAACGCCTAAAAACGTACCATTCTTGTGAAAACGATAGATACCGCCTGCCCCTGTCAACGCCACAAACAATTCATTGGAATCGTTGGGGTTCACAAGAATGTGAGAAGGAAAGGTCCCTCCGCCCGTCGAGAAGCTGCCTAACGGATTTCCAGCAGAGTCGAAATGATAGATTTCATCAGTAAACAAGCTGGCGACCCAGAGTGAGTTATCGGTGTCGAACAGCAAACCTGACGGTCCCCCCAAGCCATTGACAAATTGCCCGAGATAACTCCCCGATACTCCGTCGAACTCTTGAATGTCCCCGGATCCGAAACTCCCCACATACAGATTCCCATTGGGACCAAATGCAAAAGAAGACGATCCAAAAATGCCTGGCCCACCACTGGTGAATGAACCCAACGGCGTGCCATCGGCCATAAACTGATCGATCGAACCGCCGACAAAGTTTGCAATAAACATGTTGCCATTGGGGCCGTATCGCAAGTCGGCCGGCTCAGCCAAATTGGCTCCCTGGCTGGCTGAAGTCCATTTTCCCAAGAACTGTCCCGAAATCCGGTTGTACTCTAATACTTCATTGGTGAACTGGCTGGCGACCAACAATGTCCCACTGTTACTCAACCTCATCCCAATCGGGCCTGACAACCCTCCGTTGGCCGCCGGGTTACTGGAAACCAAGACCCCCAAAAAAGCTCCTGTCGAAGCATCAAATCGAAGAATCTGGTTTCCAAAGTTGTCGGACACCAAAAGTTCATCCGACCAGGCTTTCGGTACTCCGGCGAACAAGGCCAAGAGCAACCCGCACACAAGAAGAATTCGACGGCAAATCAAAGTGCTGTAAAACATGCTGTAGCTCCCAAATATTCATTTCTAAACGAACTCATGGATTCAATGGTTCGGTTTCGCACACCTGAAAACAGGTTTTAAGTGTAAAACACCGGGTTGTGAGTGTCAAACGCGCAAGCTGGCAGTCAACAATTGAAAATAGTAAATTCGGCCAAAAGCGACTTTCGCAACGCTGCTTGGCGTTCAATTGTACATTCGACTGAGAATGGCGCCTCCAGTCAGGGTTTCGAACCATTGAGGACAATTGTTCTACATTCATGCCCTTCCATTGAATGCTCAGTGGCCCCTCAAAACCGCATGTGGGCGCCATGGATTATTGAAACGGCATGTCGGGATCGACAAGTCGATTAATCATTGATGACTTTGCGTGCTTTTGAGCCCCTAAAGCCCGTGGTAGCTCGAGATTGCAATTCATTAGACGAGGTCCGCCAGATCAACATGGCTTCAATGTCGGGTCGCTTCTCGGCAAGTTCCCAGGCCGATTCAGGATGCAAAGTACTCAATGCGGTCGCCCAGGCGTCAGCGGTGGCGCCGTCTGGGCCGCGTACGGTCACGCGCACCATCGTCTGTGTTCCCCATCCCGTCTTGGGATCGACGATATGCGAATAGACCTGTCCCTCAACCTCCAACGACTGATAAAATTCACCACTGGTGGCGACTGCTCCGTCAACGATTTCCATCATCCAGTCTTCGACATTACCGTGTCGGGGCAGAAGAATCTTCCATGCGGCATGATCGATCGGTTCCCCCCACACGCGGATATCACCGCTGGCATCCACTAACACACCGTAGATGCCATCGCGCCGGGCGGCCTCCACCGCCAAATCTGCTGCGAAACCTTTTCCAATGCCACCAAAATCGAGTTGCATTTCGCGTTTTAACAACCTGACCTGTCCTGCACCATCTCGCTCAGATAGTTCTACATGTTGATAACCGACTCGCTCCAATGCGGCGGCGATATCATCTGGGTTTGGCAAACGATTTCGCTTTATGGATCCTCGCCACAGTTTGCTGACGGGCCCGATCGTAATGTCAAATGCACCGTCCGTGTCGCGGCTGATTTCCAGTGATCGCCGAATGGTTGCGAACAACAAGGGAGATACCGGGTGCCATTCACCGGGTTGCGACTGGCGCATCCAACGCATTAATTCGCTGTTTGATTTGTAATCACTCAGCGCAGCATCAGCGTCATCAATACGGTTCTTTGCGCGCTGCATTGCGGCATTTACCGCCGGGAGGTCACAACCGTGAATGCTTATGTGAAATTCGACTCCCATCGCAACATGCGACGCAACCTCTTGAACCTGCGCCAAGATCGACGCGCCGCCCAAAACGAAGGCCGTGGCGGCCCAACCCAAGAAACTGGCAAGTCTTTGCACTGAATGCGCCTTCCATCAAATCCCGTCTCGACATGTGCAAATTATCGCCTGATTTCCACGCGAAATCAAACGTTGGTCCGGCAGATTGTACAACATGGCGGCCTGGACTAGACTGACAAACCTGGAGGGCCGATCAACGGAAAGTGCCGATGCGATCCGTTGTGTCCCGTTAAGCAAGCGGATTTATTAAGGTGGAGAAATCGTGACGAATCAAATTAATGCTGGTCAAACATCAAGTCAAACGTCGCGACGAGGCTTCATGAAGGCGTCATCCACGGTAGTCGCTGGTGCCGCACTGACATCGGCGGTTCCA
>DAOLCX010000612.1:0-2639 GCA_035327685.1 Pirellulaceae bacterium
TGAGGATAGACCAATGCGGCGGTGTTGGCCAGCGCGCGGCGTCGGAGCGCAGGGTCCGACTCTTGTCCGACGAACTGGCCAGTCCAATCGACCAGTCCCCCGACTACGATCCTGGACCAGTCGTCGAGCGCCGAATGGGGACTCCCCTCCCCTGTTCCAGTTTCTTCCACTGCAACCGCGACCGTCGAACCGCGAAGCGTACGTTTGAGGTGGGCCAGATAATGCAAGTCAGCTCGGTCGTGAATCAATGGCGATTCACCCCAGTTGAAAATTCCGTGCCGCCATTTGTCCGAGAACTCAAAGCCTTTAACCATCAGAAATCCCGTTCCCAACAGCAGGGTCAGCAGCAGCCAACGGCGCGCGGCGACCCAATCCGCTATCCGCAAACTCCGCACGGTCCAGCTCAACGTCACGCTCGAGATCAACAGAACCACCGTATTCAACAGCCCGATCCACGGATGCACGTTCATATCAGCCGCCGTGGGCCAATCTTCGGCGCTGATCCGGAAGATGGCGTAACTACTCAACAGGGCCGCAAAAAACATAACTTCGGTTGACAGGAACAGCCACATCGCCAGGCGACCGTTTGATACTGGGACGGCCCGTTCCCGAGGCCACTCACCGACTTGCAGGGTCTCAGTCATTGCGGTCAATGGAGGCAAATGGCGACCAACAGAATTAAGTAGATCGGCAAGTAGATCACGGAGACGCGCAATAACTGCCACGCCGTACGATCATCGCGTTCACGCGCAAAACGGATCGAGGCGATTAAATAGTACAATCCTGCCACCGTGGCTAAGCCGGCAAACCACATGGCTGCTGTTCCGACTCCCAACCCCAGCACGGGCATCAAACTGACGAGCCAAGTCCCCACGGCCAACGCGACCGCTTTGCGCCCCGCGCTGACCCCCGTCGGTTCCACCACCGTCAACATCTGCAAACCGCCCTCGCGATACTGATCGCGGTACATCCAGGCTATCGCCATGAAATGCGGAAACTGCCACAGCACCAACACCAGAAATAAGGCCAACGAATACCAGTTCATTCCGCCCGAAGTGGCCAGACTCCCCGCCACCACCGGCAAAGCCCCGGCCAGTGCTCCGACTTCCGTGTTCAACCAGGTGCGCGTTTTCATTGGCGTATAAACGAACACGTACAGCAACCAGGTGGCCGCTGCACAGACCGTCGTTTGCCAATTCAATGTGGTGGCCAGATACCCGATCCCCACGCCGAAACAAATGGCGGCGAACATGGCCACATCACGAGCGCTCAGTCGCTGATCGGGCAACGGCCGTTTGGCCGTGCGCGGCATCAGAAAATCGGTATAGCGTTCCAGATACATATTCATGGCATTCCCGCTGGCGGCCACCATGAACATGCCGAACGCAACATGCCACAACAACCAGCCATCGGGAGCGCCGCTGGCGCCAACAAAGCCTGCGACCACAATCGTCACCAGCACCATCAACGAAATGCGCGGTTTGGTGAGTTCCCAAAACGCCTGCTGCCGCGCCGAGAAGATCGTTCGTTTCATAACACCCACTGCAGGTCGATTGGTCATCATGTTAGTGAAGTCTATCTTCCTTTTTCCCAACTGTCAGGGGTGCGGTAAATCGACCACCAACGCCCGCCGCGCACCACGTGCACCGTCCAAAATGCCAAAATCAGTGAACCCATCGCCACATGCCCCGTGATGAGTACGGTTTGCCAAAACTCATGGTGTGGAATCACGTAATACTGGGCAATGCTCCAATCGGCAAACCACAATGGAAACCCGTATCTCAACAGCCAAGTCGTCAATCCGAGCAAAAACTGCAATACCACCAAGTGGACCAACCATAACATGGATGCCCGCAAGCCGTCGCTCCAAGCTGTCCAGCGGGCAATCCAGATTGCATGCACCGCCGTCAACAATACCAGCAATACCGCCAACGCGACATGCAGGTACGCTGTATGCACAAAACCGGCTGGCCGCCAATCGAGCGGAAAATGGCGCAGCAATGCCCCCACGACCAACTGCACAAAGGCCAGGCAAATTAACATGCGTCCCATATTGATCAACGATCGGGCGCGGCGCGAGCCTACTGAAGTTGGAATAAGCGGCCGCCACCACCAGCGCGAGGTCGTGACACTAAACGAGACCGCAAACGCAAAAAACAGTGGCCCTGTGCAGCCATGAATCAACGCAAACATCCGCTCATCCATCAACACGCGAATGCCGCCCAACGCTCCTTGAGCGATAATCAACACCAACAGAACGATGGAAAAATGACAGACCCATTTCGGTTGCCGGGTGCCAAAACAGGCAATCACCAAACCCACGGTGATCAAACCGGCCAATGCTCCCAGCAGTCGATGGCCGTGTTCGACAAACAAATCCCACGGGCCAAAGAACCACTCCTGCCAAGGGTACAGAAACAAATTGTATCCATACGTTCCCGGCCAATCAGGAACGGCCATTCCGGCTTGCGTGGATGTCACCAACCCACCCATCCAGATTAAAGGAAATACAGTAACGACTAACAACACACCCAATCGATGCGGCCAACGCGACCCATGCGTGTCGGCGGTCATTTGATGCCCGACACCCCTCATTCCACTCCTCGATTCGAGTCGAACTGGTCAGCCGCGGTGTCATC
>DAOLCX010000613.1:0-2637 GCA_035327685.1 Pirellulaceae bacterium
AAAATTCCGCGCACGCCAACACCGTGGAAACGTTGGTGAGCTGGTTCAATTCCGCTCCGTGGGTCGTACATTCGACCGCTCGCGCGTGACTGTCCAGAGCCACCACTTCGGTAGTCGGGTCGCGGCTGGCCACCGCCAAGGCTGCAGCGCCGCTTCCACACCCCAGGTCCAACACGCGGCCTGAAGGACTTGCATCGACAGCATCCATTAACTGCCGCGCGCCGTTGTCGAGCTGTCGATGGGAGAACACGCCCGGTCGCGTGACGAGTCGTATCAACTTGCCGGCATCGCGAAATGCCAGTTGGCACCGGTGGTCTTTAAGTTTCTTGACAGGCTTTTGTTTCACAAGAATGTAAACCAGTGCATCGGTAAACTCCATGCACTTGATCGACTTGCTAAACCCGCGCACAACCTGACGCACCCATTTGTCGCGAGGGTTGTCGATGGCGACGACCAATCGGCCGCCGACTTCTAACTGACAGTAGACGTTTTCGAGAACATCGCGAGCCAGCTCTGCGGTTCCATTCATGTACAGAGGGACCAGCGCCAGGTCGCAGGGAAATTCAGGGCAATCCGCCTGGCACCGAATTTCGATTCGCGATGAAGCCCCCTCGCAGTTCGCGGCGCGCGCGGCCTGACAGGCTTCCAGAATCCAACATACGACATGTGCATCAAACCGTTCAGCCGCCAGGCGATGCGCGGCCGGTGCATAACCGACTGTCGTGGCCAAAATCCTCTGGCCGGGCAATTCCTCGGCAGCATGCGCTAACCTCATTTCGACGAGCGGTATCCGCGGATTGGACGTTGGGCGAGAGTGTTTCGTACGACTCATGGTTTTAGGATAATCTCTTTGAGCCATGCATGTTGTCTCACCACGTTCGCGCAAATTCTCGTTCATGGTCCAATCTGGCTGGGCGGCCGGCCGACTACGATACCACGTGTCCCTTGAAAGAATAGGTGTGGACAGCCCATTTGCCACCTACCGAAAGCACTCTGTTTTGGGTATTTTAGGCTTCACCTGGAGTTAACAACGATCGGCGGAACACGGTTTTTTAGGAACCTGTCGAATCAGACCTCTGGAGATGGGTGGCACTGGCAGAATTACGGCGGCCTTGCCCGAGGGACGGTTGGGAGGATTCAAGCCGATTTTCAGCCAGTAAGGAGTGCGAGAGCATTAATTTGTGGCGTGCTCGTCATTAAATCGCGAATGCACCATACACTTATCGTTCGGAAAAGCAGTTCTGCAAGTTGCGCGACATGAGTAAGTTTTCGCATCTCGATGACAGAGGCCAGGCCCGGATGGTGGACGTCGGTGGCAAACCAGAAACAGCCCGCTCGGCGCGGGCCAGTTGCCTGGTGACAATGAAGCCCGAAACGTTGACTTTGTTGGAGTCCGCCCAATTGGCCAAAGGGGATGCCTGGCAGGTAGCTCGGTTAGCTGGCATTGCGGCGGCCAAGCAAACGAGCCAGTTGATTCCGATGTGTCACCAATTGAGGATCGACCAAGTTGGCGTTGAACTGTCGGCTTGTCCTCCCAATCAGGTATTGATCGAGGCCCGGGTCTCCGCGCGGGAAAGAACGGGAGTGGAGATGGAAGCGTTAACGGCCGCGGCAGTGGCGGCGTTAACACTGTACGACATGTGCAAAGCGGCTGATCGTGAAATGGTGATCGGCCCGCTGCAGTTAGAGGAAAAACGAGGAGGTCAGATGGGCGACTATTGCCGAAAGGACGCTGTGACGTGACTTCCATGATTCGCACAAGTACGGAATCGGAATTGGCTCGTATCGCCGCACCGGTACGAGAAGACTGGGAGCGCGCTGAGCAGCTATTGCTTGAACAGTTCGAGGACTCCCCTCCCTGGTTGGATCGGTTGCTATCCGACCGGGCCATTTTGGGTGGCAAACGCTTGCGGCCCTTATTATTGTTGCTGAGCGGTGCCGCTGTCGGTTCCATCCAACATCAACACCATACGCTGGCGGTGGCCATCGAACTCATCCACCTGGCGACGCTCGTTCACGACGATCTGATCGATGGGGCCACGACACGCAGACAAGCGCCGACCGTCAATCACGAACATGGGGCCACCAACAGCGTGCTGTTGGGCGATTGGTTTTATGCCCACGCTTTCGTGTTAGCAGCACAGTCCAAGTCCATGGATGCCGTCGAAACATTGGCTCGCAGTATTCGCGCCGTCTGCGATGGTGAAATCCATCAACATTACTGCCAAGGCAATTTTGATTTGGGCCTCAACGAGTATTTGGAGATGATCGAAGGCAAAACTGCTGCATTGTGCGCAGCCGCTTGTGACATCGGAGCCGGATTGACCGAAGCGCGCAGCCAACAACGCAACGCTTTGCGAGAATACGGTCGCCATTTGGGGATCGCCTTCCAAATCGTAGACGACATTTTGGACTTGATAGGATCCCCCGATCGAATTGGAAAAACGCTGGGAACGGATTTGGCCAATCGTCGAGTGACAGCTCCCCTGTTGTTTGCACTTAAGATCGACCACGAAACCGAGCATCGCAAATTAAGCAAACTCTTGAACGCGCAGAACGTGGACCAACGGCAATTGGTGACGTTGATCGAGGAAGCCGGCGCGATCCAACAAGCTTGGGAATTAGCGCGGCAACACG
>DAOLCX010000614.1:0-2637 GCA_035327685.1 Pirellulaceae bacterium
TGATTACCTTGTCCAATCAAGGTTTTGGCAGGTTTGGCGGGACCATCAACACCACCAGCGGCTCTGTCTCGCAAAACGATGGCCAGTTGCAGGTGGCTCTGGGCCAAACCATCACGGTATTCTACGAGGACCTCGATGACGGTACGGGGACACCACATACCCGGACGGCAACTGCGGTGATCTCGAACGTGATCCAATACGATTCCACGGACACACCTAAACCGATTCCGGACGTCTCGACGATTACCTCGGTCATCAATATTACGGATCCGGGGTTGGTCGCTGATTTGGATGTGCGGTTGAATATTTTGCACACGTATTGCGCGGACCTGGATGTGTTTTTGATCGCTCCCGATGGAACGCGAGTATTGCTGTTCAATGATATTGGTGGAGGCGGCGACAATTTCATTAACACGTATTTAGATGACGAGGCCGACGATCCCATTCAAGCAGGTTCGCCTCCATTTACCGGTTCCTTCCGCCCGATGGGGAATTTGGGACTGCTCGACGGCAAGTCGATTACCGGGAACTGGACTTTGGAAATCACGGACGACGCCCCAGCAGATGTCGGTACTTTGCAGAACTGGTCGCTGTTTATTGACGTGCATCCGGTCGAATTGGGCGTCTTGATCTTGAACAAAGAATCCTACAATTTGAACGATACGATTCAGATTCAAGTCATTGACACGAACGCCATCGAGCCGGTTTCGGTGATCGTGACCAGCAGCAGCGGTGATACGGAGACCTTGATGTTGACGCCCGCCGGTTTGAGCACTTACTCCGGTTCGATATCCACTACCCCGGGTAGTGTGGTACCTGAGGACGGGGCATTGCAGGTTCGTATCGGTGACACGGTCGTGGTTCGTTACGACGACCCGGATGATGGGACAGGAAACTCGGCGACGGTGACCAAGTCGGCTCATATTGCCAATGTGATCGAGTACATCTCGGTCGATGTTCCCAAGAACATTCCTGACAACACAACGATTTACTCTGTGATCGTGATCAATGATCCGGGGACGGTCCGCGATGTGGACGTGAAGATGCACATTAACCACACGTGGTGTGCCGATTTGGATGTGTTTTTGATTGCGCCGAACGGCACGCGCGTCTTGTTGTTCAACGATATTGGTGGCAGTGGGGACAACTTCCACAACACGATTTTGGATGACGAAGCGGCGGTCTCGATCACCGCCGGGGCTCCACCGTTTACTGGCCGGTTCCGACCGATGGGTTCGCTGGCCGTCCTGGATGGAATGGATGTTGCCGGCACCTGGACTTTGGAAATTACGGACGATGCTACGGCTGACCAAGGGACGTTGAACGCCTGGTCGCTGTTCATTGATGTTGATCCGGGGGTAGTGGAGCCGGACATTGTGGTGATCGGTCCGGCGGGTCCGATCCCGGAAGGAGATGTCGGTTCGCAGTCGGCGTGGTTTGAGATTCGGCTGTCCGCACCGAGCGCTCAAGTTGTGACGGCGAACTACGCCACAACGGTGGCAGGTTACGCGCAACCGGCGTTCCCCGGCCGCGATTTTGGACCGGTTTCCGGAGTGGCCACGTTTGCGCCTGGTGAAACGTCGAAGATGATCGAGGTGTTGGTCTTCGGTGATGTGTTGATTGAGAACGACGAGCAGTTTGGTGTGGTGTTGACAAACGCGACAGGCGGTGTCATTGCTGGTGGACCAGCCACCGCAACGATCGTGGACAACGATATTTATACCTGGCCGCAAACTATCGATTTTGGAACCGAGAAGTCGGCTGTGGTCACTGGAGCTGCTGCGGTGGGGGATGTGACGTATTCGCCGGCCAAAACGTTGGGTTGGCTGCCGGGCGCGGTTGATCTGCAATTGGTACAACGTGCTGGAGGTACGCGGTTTACTTCGGACCTGGCGTTGGTCCAAGACGGCACGTTTGTCCTCGATCGACCTATGTCCAGGTTTTACGTGCGCGTGACGTATGGTGACTGGGCGGTAGCCCATGACCAAATGCAAGTGGTCATTGAAGGCATGGCCATGCCACCCGTTTCGACGGCTGCCGGAGAGTTTAAGACGGAGGTCTATTTCGCGCGAGTACTGGATGGTCAATTGACCATGCGGTTCCGCGATTTGGGCGGCGCTGACCCCCATGTGGCGATTGCGGGCATTGAGTTTTTGATGTACACGCCGCCGGGGTTTGCTCCCTTGGTCGAAGGAAACGCCACGTCATCGTCCACGCCAAGACAACCGGCGTTTTCAGATTTACGGGTCACATCTGGCGATGGCCCGGTTGATCCGAGCTTTGATCCGGATTTTGCGTCGCAAGTTCGGACCGTGGAGCCGACCCACCGTCGAGGCTATGTTCCGCGTAAAGTACAAATTGGCTCGGGATCGTTTAACGAACGAGTGGAGCTGGACCGTTTGGCAAGTTTGACAAACGCGTTGGCTGTGCTCAATTAGAGCCTATATCAACACCGGAGCTTCCGCATGGGCCAAAAGGGGGGCCAAGGGTTCACTTGCTTGCGATTCGGGCTTGTAGTTCAGGTTCTGGGATAGGCACTTAGTTGCAAGAGCCCGCCGCACATGCCTTCGACAGGCAGAGGTGGGCGTCGGATATAAGTGAATGGTGACCATTGCAGTTTGGGACGCTGTGTCAGTC
>DAOLCX010000615.1:0-2624 GCA_035327685.1 Pirellulaceae bacterium
GGGGCCTCGACAGCATTTAAAACGGGCCGAATTAATGGGCTGTGTCCCTTTGGATCCTCAAGGCAAAGGGCTGTGTCCCCAGGGGCAAGGCAATGGGCTGTGTCCCCAGGGGCAAGGCAATGGGCTGTGTCCCCAGGGGAAGGTTGGGGGGCGATGCTGGGCTCAGGCGCGGGAGGCGTGAGATTCGAGCAGTTGCCAAAAAGTTGCCAGGTCGATGTCCAAAGACTCGTTTTGCTGATTGCCGAAGACAGACTGGCAGTAAGATGCACTCAATTGCAGTACGCCGGGGTTGAGTTGAGGGATTCGACTTCCCAACCGCGCGGAGAATTCGTTGGGCGTTTCTTCTTCCAAACGTTCACAACCCATTTCGCGGGCAAGAGCCTCTACGGCAGCAAACGTGTAGATTAGCAACTGGTGGTTGCTCAACTTCAAACCGGCTCGAAAAGGATTTCGGAAAGCCGCAAAGGGCTTGCTATTTCGCCTACGGCCATTGGCGGTATCCTGGTGAGGGAGCTCGCTGGATGTCGCTTTACTTTGTTTGTCAAATAACCTCATCCACATGGCCCACAGTTCGCGTAAGATGGCCATTAACTCTTGACGGAAAAAGATCGCTGCTGCAACGAGTGCGAATATCCCTAACCAGCGAATGATGGCGGCAGCCCGAGCGCCAACTTCTGCGATTTGAACTGGCGAATTTCCCGATCCCGACTCGGTACGCCGATTTGAACTCCATTCGCTGGGCGCCCCTCCCGAGGGATTTGCGGGTTTTGCTTCCGCTTGGCTCGATTCTTCAGCAGGCTCTTCGGGGGGTTTATCATCATCCGTTTGCGTCTGGCGCCCCGTGTTGTCTGATGGATTAGCTGTTTCGGACGGACTCGTTTGCTGGCGCCCCTGATTCGAAGATCGAGATTGGTTTTGTTGGTCCTGGGAGTTTTGGCTGCTGTTTCCTGCTTGTTGTGATTTTTGGTCGGCCTGGCCGGATTGACCGGATTTCTGTCCCGACGAGGATTGCCCTGCAGATCCCGATTGACCATTTGGTCGGCCACCGCCACTGGTTGAGCCTTTATTTTGGTCAGATTCCGAACCAGAGTTGCCGCGTTTTTGTTGTTCCGTACCGTCGCGGCCCAGTGCTTTCTTGTCACTGGGTCGTTCTTTGGCCGACAGCCAACTGAGGGTGCCTTGAAGTCGCGATTGAGCGTGGAACTGTGGGGCAACCCAAATTAATACTAAAACCAATGCAGCAATCAAACCTCCGGCGATGATCCAAGTTTGCGCGACATCGGCAGGAAGCCCGATACGGCGATTGTTCAAATACCGTTGAAGCCCAAGCAAACTAGTCGTCGTCATCAGGCCCAACCCGGCGGCAACATGAACGGCAAACAGCAATTTCGCATAACCAAAACCGCCGGGATAGTCCGCAGGGACAAACCACTGTCCCAGGGCAAAAGCCGGCAGCGTGACCAAGGCCGTGCAAAGCACCCAGAGACCAGGCGTATTCGCCGGTTTCGTTGTGAATAGAAGTTTAATTAGGTTTCCGGCCTGAGCATCACTCTGGCCCTGTTCCTGCCCGGAGTGGCTTTCTTCGGGACCTTGAGGAGCCGATTGATCCCGGATGCTGCGCCGCAACCAACTGGGGCGCAGGCGGCTCAACAAGCCTTGCGAAGACGTGTCGCGACTGGCGTCAATGACAGTCGTATCCCAAGTCAGACGGTCTGCCAGCCACAAAATTATGAAAATCAAACTTAAGAGTGCCAACATGCCCAAGGCTGGGGCGGCGTCGAACTTGACCAACGCCGAAGCTGTAATCATCGTCGCCGCAGCCAAAGGGAGCAAATACAAAAACGCTCGTTCGCGCCCCAATTCGATAGAAATGCGGCTGACCAGCACTGCCGAGGCCACGAACAAGCCCATGATCCACTGCAGGCGCAACGTATGAGGCCCCCAGTAAAACACTAGTACCAGCAGATAAACAAAGCTGCCGAGGAACAGGATTAAAAGAGCCGGCCCGATGATCTCCAATAGCCACGTCGTCATCGGACGTGGCGTCGGCTTTTCAGTGAGCCGGTTCATTGGCTTTCAATCGGTCAGGGTGCCGCGGCGAGTTCGCTTGGTTCACCGCCCCACAAATCAGCTTCAGGGCGGGCGCCTGTCGCCACGTCTACCAACAGGTTAAGTCGTTGGATCATTTCGAAAACGACCTGATCGCGACTTTGTTCCACGAACATACTGGCATGAGTCGCGATCGAAACCGCTTCGTCGTAACCCGACTGCTGCAAGTGCTTAAAGACTTTTAGGGCAAACGAATCCGGTCGGCTGCCAGGAAGTTCAATTTGTTGCGGTTTTGCGGTTATCGGATCAACGCCTGGCGGGAAGTCGGCCAATCGAGTTTCCGTGATCAGCGCCAAATTCAAATCCTCGATTTGTTGCCAGGTTCCTCCACAAGCCAACCAATTCCAGGTATCCAACAGCAAGCCCGTGTTTTTATGGCCTGTCATGCGGATCAATGTCAACAACTCGTCTGCGGAGCGGATAAACCGATAGGCTTTCGCCGATTGCGGTGCGCCGTGTTGCAGTGCTAGTCCCAGACGGATCCCAGCATCTTTAAGCCTTTGAGCGACATCGTG
>DAOLCX010000616.1:0-2623 GCA_035327685.1 Pirellulaceae bacterium
GGCGGTTCCCAATGTGGCTGTGCGGTATTCTCCTCAAGGGGCTTTTGTGTTTATGGCGGAGACAAATCGCGACGGCGAGTTGCGGGCACGCGCCCGGACGGTATTGCCAGTCGCCGCAGTCGGGAACCTGATCGGACTTGCACCAGGGGTAAGTCCCGGCGAGAAAGTCGTTGCGGATGGGTCGTTTAAGCTGCAGGACGGCGCGCTGCTGCTGGACGCCCGCTCTTCGCCTTCATCTGGTGAAACCTTACCGGAAGAAACTGGCGACGCTGCTGGCGGCGAGGTACAGAAATCAGATCGAGTTCCCAACTGATGCGCGCTATCACCGACCTGTTCATCAAACAACCTGTGCTGGCGATCGTCTTGAACCTGACGATTGTGTTGATCGGCATCAGCGCTATCCGCGCGTTGCCGATCCAACAGTATCCTAAGCTGCAGAGTACGTCGGTGATCATCAACACCTATTACATCGGCGCCAGCGCGGAAACGGTTCGAGGTTTTTTGACGACGCCGATCGAGCAGGCCGTGTCGAGCATCGCCGGAGTCGATTTTATTGAATCGAATTCGACGGCCGGAGTCAGTCAAATCACGATTCGTCTGAAGCTCAACCACGACAGCACGCAGGCGCTCGCTGAAGTCAACGCGCGTCTGCAGCAAGTGCGGCGGCAGCTCCCTGCCGAAGCCGAAGACCCGGTGGTCGAGTTACAGCGGGCGGATCGACCTTACGCTTCGTTTTATATCAGTTTCACCTCCGACGAATTCGAATTACCGGCGCTCACGGATTGGTTGATTCGCAACATCCAGCCTCAATTAGGGACTTTGGCAGGAGTGCAGCGGGTAGGCGTCGAGGCGGGGCAGATGCCCGCAATGCGGATTTGGGTTTCGCCGCAGCAACTGAGTGAACTGAACCTGACCCCCGGCGATGTTTACAACGCTTTGCGCCGAAACAACTACGTGGCCGCGATCGGGCGCCTGAAACAAGAGGCGGTGCAAATCGATTTGTTGACCAATACCGATTTGAGAACTGTGGAGGAGTTCCAGGAGCTGATTGTCGCGCAACGGAACGGAGCCACGATTCGGCTGCGCGATGTGGCCCATGTGGAAATGGGAGCCGAAGAACCATTGGCCACAGCGCTGTTTCAAGGGAAGCGCGCGATCTATTTGTCGGTGTGGCCACTTCCGGGAAGCAATGAAATCGAAGTGGCCCATCGTCTGCGTGGCGAAATCGAGGACCTGCGGCCGCTGCTTCCTGCCCACGTCGATATGCAATTGGCCTTTGATGCAACCACATTCATGGAGGATGCCATCCACGAAATCGGATCGACGCTCGCCGAGACCATCGCCATCGTAGGGATTGTCGTATTCTTGTTTCTGGGCTCTGCGCGGACCGCTATCGTGCCGCTGGTGGCCATGCCAGTCTCGCTGGTCGGTGCGACGGCATTGATGCTGGCGCTCGGTTTCTCATTGAATCTGTTGACTATTCTGGCAATTGTCTTGGCGGTGGGACTGGTGGTCGATGATGCGATTGTCGTGGTGGAAAACGTCCAGCGGCATGTTCAACTTGGACAACCTCGCATTCAAGCGGCGTTGGCGGGAGCGCGCGAATTGTTGGGCCCGATTGTCGCGATGACGATTACGTTGGCCGTCGTCTATACACCGATTGGATTTCAAGGCGGAATGACCGGCATGTTGTTCCGCGAGTTTGCCTTTACCCTGGCCGCGGCCGTGTTGGTGTCGGGGTTTGTCGCGATCACGCTTTCACCCGTGATGAGCGCGTATATGATTCATCCTTCGGGACGCGAAGGTTGGTTGACCAGATTGGTAAATCGATTGTTTGATGGATTGCGGCAAGCCTACGGTGGCCTGTTGACTTTTGCGTTCCAAGCGCGTTGGGGAATCGCTTTGGCCACCGTGGTCATGGCCTTGGCCGCGGTGCCGTTGTATATGTTCAGCGGTAAAGAATTGGCCCCCGTTGAAGACCAAAGCGCCATTGCCGTGTTTATGCAATCCCCTCCGAATGCGACGTTGGAATCGACCACGGAGTGGACCCAACGCCTGGCAACTGAATTGGAGAAGCTGCCCGAATCACGATACATGTGGGCCTTGGCATTTCCCAATATGGGTTTCGGCGGAATCATTACTGTTCCTTTCCATGAGCGGACTCGAAGCACGAATGACATGTACCCGGAAGTGTTCGGTATCGTCTCGCAAATCCCAGGAATTCAGCCGTTTCCGATCTTGCTCCCCCCATTGCCCGGGGCCGGTCAGTACGATGTCGAGTTAATTGTCAAATCCGATTTGCCCATCGAGCTGATGGTGGATTCCATTAATGAAATCGTGTCGCGGGGGAGTAGAGCGGGGCAATTCATGTTTGTGGAAACGGACCTGAAGCTGGATTTGCCGCAAGCCCGGGTGAATGTCGATCGAGCGAAGGTGGCCGATTTGGGAATGGATTTGGCCATGATTGCTCAGGAGTTGGGGGTCTTGTTAGGCGGAGGATACGTCAACCGGTTCAACTACTTTAATCGCAGCTACCAGGTGATTCCACAACTGGCGGAAACGGATCGGCAGTCGATTGGAGCCTTATTGGATTTGAAGATTCGCGGGCCCAACGGCGATTTGA
>DAOLCX010000617.1:0-2622 GCA_035327685.1 Pirellulaceae bacterium
CAATAATGGATCGGCCAATATTATAGTCCCCAATGTGGGCACGACTTCCGGTCGGATCATGGTCAAAGGGACAGGAAACATCTTTTTTGACGTGAATGACGCGGCCATCACGGTCACCCCGGCCAGCGGGTTCACGATAGAAACCGGAGTATTGTCGGTAACTCACGCATGGCAGACCGTGAATATCGCCAACTCGTTCGTAAATCCTGTGGTCATGGTTTCGCCGGCCACGATGAATGGGTTAGACCCCTCAACAGTACGAATTCGCAACGTCACGCCCACCAATTTCCAAATTCAAATTCGCGAATGGAATTATCTGAACGGAAACCATGGTCCTGAACAGATCGGTTACTTTGTGGTCGAGGCAGGGACGCATACGCTCTCCAATGGGACACAAATCGTGGCTGGAGTTGCATCGGTTAACAGTAACTGGACTAACATTTCCTTCGGGTCAAATCTTTCCAGTAGTCCCGTCGTGATCGCGACGGTCGCCAGTGCTAAAGGCGCTGATGTTGTGGCGCCTCGCATTCGCAACGTGGCGACAGACAAGTTCCAGATTCGTTTACAGGAAGAAGAAGCCAACAATCAGATTCATGGTCTGGAAACTGTCCACTATCTGGCCATGACTCCCGGAACAGGAGCCGCAGATGGTTTGGTGTTCGAGGCCGTCACGACTCCACGCAATGTGACCCACTTGCCCTACACCGTCAACTTCAGCCAAACATTTAGTGGAACTCCTATCTTTTTGGCTTCGGGCAACTCGGCCTTTGGTGGCGACGTTTTTGCCATACGTACCATCAGCCTGAATAGCACATCGGCCACATTCTTCCTGGAAGAGGAACAGTCGTTTGACGAAGAAATGGTGCACGGGAATGAGAACGTTGGTTGGATTGCGCTGCGAGCTTCCAGCAATTCTCCATCCAGTATGGTGGAAGCCGGTTCTGGGTTCGGGCAGGGCGATTCGCGAGCTTTAGCGGGAACTCATCAAAACGTTGACGGGCGCCTCAACCCAATCTATTGGCAAACTCCCTCGGAAGAGGTTCCTTTGATCTCTGTGGTTTCCTCTTCTGAGGCTCAGTTCCCCCATGCATCGCTCGGAAATGACTTGAACGTTGGACCGCAGAGCAAGCGAATCGACGAAGTGGCGCGAACCGGGTTTGTCGGAATCGACAACCATAGCAACTGGTCGCACACAACCCGCAAGTCGCCGGTGACAGAGCCTTTGACGGACGTTTCCGACTTGGCCTGGTTGACTAATGAATTAAGTTTCAGTGCGAAAGTTCATTGAGGTATCTGGAAAGCGATACCTTTGCTAGCAAACCGGCCAACAGCAATTGCTTTTGGTCGGTTTTTCTATAGACGCCACGCGATGATTCGTCTAAGAATCTCGCCCAGATTGCCATGCGGTGAGCGGCCAATAAGGACGTTTCGTATTGGACTTGACGGACATGAGTGGGCGGGCGACACCGGAAGGAAAGGGAATTCACACGACATGGGGGACACACCAACAACAGGCAAACGGCGAGCAGCGGCCGCATCACGCAGGTGGCGCGCTTGGGTCCGACTTGTCTCTGGCCCCGACTCACCGCATTGGGTTGCGATTGGATGCGTCATGGGCTGGTTCATGGGAATGATCCCCAATGAATCTTTGATTGTTTACTTGTTAGCTGTCGTGACGATTTTGAGTCCAGCCAATCTATTGGCCTGTTTGGTTTCGTTTTTCCTGTTTTCCTTTGTTTCAAGCCTTCTGATAGCTCCGATGGATGCCATTGGGCTGAAGATATTGACGATCGAAGCACTTCAACCGATGTATCGGATGGTCATCGAGTGGCCGTTGGTGGCCTGGACGCGGTTCAACAACACTGTCGTTTGTGGAGGATTGGCGATCAGTCTGCTCGGCGCGGTCCCATTGTATTTGGCTGGGCAGGTCCTTTATGGCCCCGTATATCGATGGTGGTCGGTTCGATATGGCAACGCCACTTCTGATAACGCGCATGTTGTGACTACATAAACGGCGGTGCCACCGACTATGAACCCCAAGCAGTCTTCTTTACTCGGACCACAGCGGTTAGCCTCACGGATTGTCATCCTGGGGCTGGCCTTGTTGGCCATCGCCGTCAACAGCCCGAGTTTGACCCACAGAGTGCTGGTATCTGGGTTGGTCCAAACCTTGGGCGGGCCAGTGGAATCCCGTGAACTGATCCTTCGGCCTTGGCAGGGGACTTTGCAGATCGAACGGACAGCGGCAGTGGATCCAATGAATCCAGCAAGGAACCTATTCCAGATTGAACGGGGTGAGTTCCTGGTGGACTTGCCGGCGTTGGTATATCGGCGCCTGCATCTGAAGCAAGGCAATTTGGCCGGAGTACAATTGGGGACTCCGCGTTCCGGACAGAACAGAATTGCGACGGGAGCCAGCCACCAGAATTCGCTTACAACGTTAGATATGGCGGACCTGCGAGCCTGGTCCGCCGACGCGCGGCGCGCGGCGCAACGCTGGTTGGATCAATCACCGTTCGATTTTACTGCAGCCGACGATGGGTTGAACCTCAATGGTCAGCAACTGGCCGACCAGCTTCAAAAAGAGTGGCAACATCGGTTTGACGAACTGGATCGGCGGGT
>DAOLCX010000618.1:0-2621 GCA_035327685.1 Pirellulaceae bacterium
ATGCCTTGGGATGGACGGGGGCCATTACGTGGTAGGCGTTGAACCGTCCATCGATCGAGTTGACCGCGTCGTACATCGATGTGTGGACGATGGCCATTGCCCGAGATGCCATCGGCGGAGACAGCCTCGCCGCGCGAATGGCATTGAGGAGGATTTCGTTCCATTCCACCACAGCGTTCGCCGAAAGCAACTGCCGCGGCTCAAGAGAATCATATCGAAATGCGTTGGTCCGACAGAACTCCCGCCGGAGGGGTCGCGGCCCCCGGATACCACAATCGTTGGAAATAATTCGAGCAAGATAAGAGCCGATCACGTGTACTCTCCCACTTATGTTCAACTACGATGTCGACGTCTCGGATAGTATGCTTCGGGTCTGTCTTCGGGGCAAGTGTTTTGCTTTCACTTTGTAATCTCCCATTTGTGGAGGGGAAAATTCGCGAGTGACTCGACGAATGCTGTTGCCCAATTGCCGGAAATTTGAGATAGATGTCCAGGCAGTCACCGCATTCAAATGGACTCGCGCACAGTACCCGGAAAGTTCGAGATTTGAATCCAAAGACCAACCGATGCCCTGTGACATGACCGATCACGAAGTCCGCAGACGCCCGCGATGGCTGCGTGCTTTGGGTAACCACGAGCCGCCTACAGAAGTAGAAATCAACGCGGCGACCTATCGCTGGGAACGGACCATCAAACACGACTCCTGGGCGGCGACCGCAATCTATGTTGCTGCGGACCCATCCTTGAATGCTCTTCTGCAGAACGGCGCTCACCGTATTGTCTGCAAGTTCAATCGCGTTCAGCCGCTCGGGTTCTTGCCTTGTCGCTGGCTGGGGCGGTGGCTCGCGAAGCGCGAAGCGCGGATGTATGCGCGACTGGAGGGCATACCGGGGATCGTCCGCGCCTATGATCAGATTTCAGCCGCGGGCCAGAAACTTCCCCATGCCGTCGCCCATGATTACATCGCAGGTCACCCGCTGCGCTGGCAGGATCAACCGGATCCGTCCTTCTTCGTGACGCTCCACAGAATTCTGCAATCCATTCACGAGCGGCAAGTGGCATATGTCGATCTCAACAAGTGGGAGAATGTCATTGTCGATGAAGCGGGAGAGCCGCATCTGATCGACTTCCAGATCAGTCTTTATTTGCCACTAGTATGGCCACTGAGTTCTATCTTGCGAGTGCTTCAATGCAGCGATTTGTACCACCTTTCCAAACATGCCCATCGGATCTGCCCGCAGAGTTTTGATCCCGATCATTTTGGCAGGCGACCCTGGTGGATTCGGCTGCACCGCAAAATCGCCGAGCCGTTCCGCGCAGCGCGGCGTTGGCTACTAGTGCGACTTGGCGTGCGGGACAAACATGGAAAGCCCCAAAGTGAAGCGTTTGTAGAAGAAGGGCTCCGCGCGTTCGGGACAACCGATTCCCCGATTGAGCAGTTGTACCGGTTGCTCATTTCGCCCGCGTATGCCGATGACGTTGTCAAACGTGGTTGTGACTTCATGTCGGCGCTGTTTGATGATTTGATCGGCCGTCTCCCGGTAAACGAAAAAGAACGGCAGTATGCCGACATGTTATCCACCCGCACGCGCCATGACCAAATCATTTGGATGCTGAAGTCCGAACTCTTCCTTGCACAGTCGAACCAATGGTCGGAAGCGGACCTGGATCAGACCGCACAGCGCATTCAACGACAGATCGAATCCTTTCGAGCCGGCACCGCCATCTCTCGACTTCAGGCCCGCGCCAGTTGACTGCATCGGTGTAACGTGCGGGTCGATTTCGCTGTCCCCCGGTACGTCGGTTTCACGACATATTAAGGCAATGCAAAGCAATTACCTACCGGTGTTGTTGCACGTGGTTGGGTCGGAGTTCATACTTCCATTCACCATGTAACCTGTTGCGAATGATGTTCACATGATTTAACTCAACCTCACAAACCTTCTTTTTGGTTTCATAGTTATGGGGGCCGAGCCATGCATGGAATTCAAGGCCCGTTTCGGTCTTCGTGCCTGAATTTAGATTCACCACAATTCCCAATGTTTCCAAAAGTGCGCGACGCCAATTCCGGGTAATGTGGCAGAACAACTTGTGTTCGATATTGTTCCACTTGCTGGTAACGGGGGATTAGTGACACACCTCGATCAATAGTCCGGACTTGTTGGCCAGCTTGTGCAACTCGACTCGCCACAGTCGTGTTCGAGGATTATGACTGCCGCCGCTATCAGCAGTGATCAGCAAACGCCTGGCTTTGGGATATCGATCATGGCCACGTTTGTCCCACCAGCGCTGGATCGCCGCGGCAGCGAACTCGGCTGTGTCGCTACTCGTTCCGACAGTCACTCCGGTCTCGTCGCGATCAATGTCGTAGTCACCATACGGAACCGCATTGCCAAGTTCCTTATTAGAGAAGTCGTGCGTGCCCGCCTTCACTGGGGGTAACCGTTCACGAAATGTAAGGTGCGTGGAGCAAGTCGCCCAAAAAACAGGTTAACTTGGACGAATCGAACTGCGACACTCACAGGGGTTCGATCTACAACACAACGACGAACCGGACGGGGGCGACGGTGGAGATGGCTCCGGTGGGACCACCGGCGATGGTTCTCATGGTGGGACGCCCC
>DAOLCX010000619.1:0-2616 GCA_035327685.1 Pirellulaceae bacterium
CATGCAGCCGGGGGATCCTCAACCGAGGATTGTGATCGTTGATGCCGTCAGTGGCGGATTTGGCGGAGGGACTTTGTTGGACATGAGTTACCTGGTCAAAGCCATGTTGGCTGAACTGGGTTCCAACCAAAACAACGTGCATGGCGTGTTGATCCATGCCCAAAAACAACCCAGAGGACAATGTGATCTGCATGTGGCCAATACATTGGCCTTTCTGACCGAAATGCGTCATTACACGCAATTGGGCTATTGCGGCGATCAGGGCATGGGTATCCCCGATATGCCTGGCATTTGCCCATTGGACCTGGCCTATTTGGTGGAACTGGGAGTTGATCTTCCTGACAGCGAATGGCAGTCACGGCTCAACGAAGTCGCCGACTTTATCCGTCTCAGTTGTTGTTCCGTGGCGGAACCCCGCATTCGACAGTTCCGGCAAGCGGATCAAGAGCGAGACTACTTTGCGTTGCGTTCCTTCGGCATCCATTATCTGTATCGCCTCCAACACAACGCGTTTATGGACTTGGCCGAACATGTGATTCAGCAATTGACTCACAAATGGACGCATGGCGACGACCCGCAAGTGGTCGCGGTCGAAGCATTGCAAGCCTTGGAGACTCTGGTGGCTCCTGCCACTTTGGGCGAGGCCATTGCCACTCATTTGTTCACCGAGGACAGCCAGGAACAACTGCGTCAAGCCTGCCAGGTCGGCATTGAAACCGGCCACCTCAGCGACGATGCCATCCGCGCCCACGTTGAACACATGCTCGATTCGCTGTTGGAAAAGGATGGCGCCGCATCGTCCCCTTGGAGCTTGGAACTGGCGGCCAAATCCGATGAGTACATCGATGGGCAACTTCGGTTTCTGGGCTCACAACTCGTGGATTGGGTCCAGTCCGAACTTAGCCGCC
Organism: Pirellulaceae bacterium; assembly: GCA_035327685.1. GTDB lineage: Bacteria > Planctomycetota > Planctomycetia > Pirellulales > Pirellulaceae > BJ22. The sequence continues at coordinate 909 of DAOLCX010000619.1, forward strand.
CTCAACTCAATCTCGCCCGGTTGCTGAACACGCTCCGCATGATCCAGTCCAAACTGGAACAGACGGCTGCAACCCAGCGCAGTTCAGCTCAGGAATTGCAGTCCACTTTCAGTAAACTCAACGCTCGGCTGATTTTGGATGACCCGCAATTTCGGCCCCACCGAAAACAGCCCAACTGGGACTATCTGACCGACGTGCTGATCAACTGCAAGAAGCAATACTTGATTGGGCAAACGTTGACGAAACTGGTCAAACGCTTTAGTGGACTGGTCGATCAAACCAGAGAAGAACTTTTCCAGCTCCAGAATCACCTGCAACACATGTTCCAATCCTTGACCCCGACGCCGCGCGCGTCGGCGAAATCAGCCGACGAAGACAACGAGGAAAGCCTGTTGTCGCGGGCAGCCTTGGCGCGACTCTACGGCCAGGTTCCAGAGCTAGTAGCCGCTTGCCATGATCGTGTGTTCCGCAGTTTCATTCAGCCCTCCGGTGGTTTTGGACAGGTGTTGCAACAACTCGATGTTTATCAGAAGCAGTTCATTGAAGAAGTGCGAATGACGGTCGTTCAAGAGCTGTTTCAAGCCTGCATCCGCATGAATTGCGATCACTTGGTGGCGACCAATCTCTCTCCTTCGAATTGGCAAGAATTGCTGACTGCGGTGACTGAACATGCGGGCCCCAGGATCTCAACCAGACGGACTCGCGCCCGGTCATTGATTTGCGGGCCGCATGGAACTCAGGCCAAATTCACCACCCAAGCACTTTCCCAACACCTCCCCGCTCGGCCAGCCGTCTCCTTTCACTCCAGTCCAGAGTTGTTGGTGCTGTTCGAATCGGATGACATCCAGTTAGCGGATATCGCGTATGAGTTGATTAATGCACATCCGCTCAGTCTGGATATGTCACAGCGGATCCTGACGCGAAACGATATCGACTGGCAGCCGTTGAAAAATCTGCTGTAACACTGGTTGCTTTCCGGCAACACGCCGCGTTGCCAGAAATCACCATTCCGGCACAGACAACACCTGATCTCTCCGGACTCGATCTGCGCATAGACTGCGGTTTTTCCGTACTTTTCGTTCTTCCGCTCGCTCTGGGCAAAGTCTTTTGGCCCCCCGGCATGACGGTTGCATTTGCCGTCTATCGCCAAAACGACGTCGGCTCGCGACTGACCTCCAACTCGCGAGCCGACCTTTCTTCGAACACTTGCGAACGATTCTCATGCACGCACGACATCAAGCCGAATTTGCCGCCTGGCTCGCCGCCCATTCATTCACCGTCAGCCAGCATTTGAAATCGCTGCAAGGTCTAGAGATCGAGAACTATTGGCTCTTTTCGAAGCTTCGTCTGGAGCGCTGGCAGGCCGCTTTGAAACTCTTCGAGAAAGACCTGGCTTCGAGCACACCCTCACACAATCCCTGGCCGGCTCTAGAAACCGTTGTGGAAGAAATCCTCCTTTCCGAGGTATTAACCCGAATCTGGAGCGCCATCCTGCTGTCTGCTGATCGACAACGCCAACGTGATGACTTGTCGGGGCTGGTTTATAGCGTATTCTTGCGCCATCTGGAAACAAAGCTCCGCGCTTTCCGCATGACTCTCTCGGCACAAGCCACCCATACCGCCGCCTTCGACAGGATCAATCAATTGCGCCGCTGCACCGAGAAATGGACTGATTTGCTGTTGAGCTATTTGGCAGACCAGGATCTGG
>DAOLCX010000620.1:0-2607 GCA_035327685.1 Pirellulaceae bacterium
CGATTAACAGTCTGGCGTTGATCGGTTTTGTCAGGTAGCGGTCGCAACCTGCCTGAAGACATTTGGTTTCATCGCAGCGCATGGCGTGGGCTGTGAGGGCGATGATCGGGGTCGCGCAACCCATCTCGCGCAAGTGTTGGGTCGCTGTATAGCCATCCATGATTGGCATTTGCATGTCCATCAAGATTACGTCATAGCGTTGCTTGTCGACTTGATCGATCGCTTGTTTGCCATTCTCGACCCAGTCGGCAATTGCACCGGCTTTGCCCAGCACGAGCAGCAACAGGCGGCGATTGACCTCGACATCTTCGACGACTAACACTCGTGTTTGATTTAGTTTGTTGTGCCGCGGCACTGGAGTCTCTTCGGCGTCACCAGGTTCGCTGTCCTGATCCTGCGTGAATTGATCACATTCGCCCATGGGTTCGGCATCCATCTGATCGAGGCCGGTATCAATTGTCAGTCGGAATCGGGTGCCGCGCCCCAATTCGCTGCTGACAGTGATCTCGCCGCCCAGTTGCCGCGCGATATTGCGGCTGATAGCCAACCCCAATCCTGTGCCACCCACGCGGCGGGTTGTGGATGAGTCCACCTGAACGAATGGCTGAAAGATCCGTTCTAATTCTCCTGCCTGGATGCCGATGCCAGTATCCTGCACTTCCACCGCAAGTTGCGGGCGGCCCGCATCCTCGGTGACCCCGACCAGGACGGTCACACCCCCTTGGTCCGTAAAACGAATCGCATTGTTGGTCAAGTTCATGATGGCCTGACGCAGCCGCAGCGGGTCCGTCGTGATGGATGCCGGACACGGCGTCGTCCATCGGGCTTCCAGAGTCAGTCCTTTCTCTAGCGCTCGGACTCGCAGCATAGAGACGACTTCTTCGACCACCTTTTCGGGGGAACAATGGGAGATTTCAATATCCAGTTTGCCCGATTCAACCTTGGACAAATCCAGTACGTCATTGATCAGTGTCAACAGATGTCGCCCACTGGCTTGGATGGTGTGCAGATACGATTTGGCATCGCCGGAAGTAATGTCATCGGCATCCATCAGGTCTGCGAAACCCAGAATCGCATTGAGCGGCGTGCGGATTTCGTGACTCATATTGGCCAGGAACTCGCTCTTGGCCCGATTCGCCAGGTTGGCCGCCTCGACCGCTTGTTTCAGGTCTTGTTCGTATTGTCGTCGTTCCGAGATATCGCGCACAAAAGCGCAAAACACAATTTGCTCGCCTTGTCGCGCGGAAGTGATGGCGATCTCGATTGGAAATCGGCGACCGGTTCGATCGATAGCTTCCAGATCAAGGCGTTGATTTAGGGCATAGGCCCGCCCCGTTTCCACGAACCGTCGCAGTCCATGCATGTGAGCTTGCCGGTACTCAGGTGGAATGATGTATTCGCTCAGTAGTTGGCCCATCACTTCGGAAGCTTTCCAGCCAAAAGTTGTTTCGGCTTGGGGGTTCCAACCGGTGATACAGCCGTGTTGATCGATCTCCACAATGGCGTCCAAGGCTCCCTCGACCACCGCGCGTTCTTTGGCGACTACGGCCGTTAAGGCCTGGTTCTGTTGTTCCAAGCGTGCGGTTTGGTGGGCCACCCGCTGCATTTCGGCAACGCTCCGACGAATATTGAGAATCAAGAATGTGTCTTCAAACAGCACCCAGGCAGCGTGTTCTAACCATCGCCAAGGTTCTGCGGTTGCCACGCCAAAGACAGACTGCGGCCACCAGATGCCTCGGAACAGATGATCGGCCGCGACAAACACGGTCGCCGAAATCAGGACTCGCCAATCTCGGTAGGCGGCCAAAAACGCCAGCGAACCGAAAACGTGGAAATGAGCTTCGATGCGCCCGCCACTGATGTGGATAAATAGCGTAGAAAAGGCAACTTGTGAAATCGCCACGACGTGCCGCGTCAACACCGTTCCCGGCCTGAGCCACACCATCAAGCAGGTCATGATCACCAGCGCGCCACCGCCGAAGGCTGCCAACGTTACATGGGGATGAATGCTGGCAGAAGCGCCATCCCACGTCCAGGGTGTCAACCAAATTGAGGCAGCCACTGCGGCGATCCATTGCAGCACCATCAATCCGAAAAACGTGCGGTCAACCTGGCTGTGAAGTTGATGTTGTTGCGCGGAAAATATCTCTCGAAACCGATCGTCCAATTCTTGATCGCCGTCGTGGCCTGAAAGAAATGCTCCCGCGCGGTGACCCAAATTGTCTTCGTCAGGTCTGGAAGTTGGATTCATGTCCGATGTCCTGCTGGTTTGCTCCGCCACGGTCTATTTCGCCAAGCGATCCAAGACCAAACGGCAACCAAACGCTGGGATGGTCGGAAACTGTGGAGGTCGATTGGCGATCGCTTCACGCAGGTTTTCGCGACCCACGTTGGGGCCGGCATGTCCTCGTGCCGCCGTCACGCCTCCACCGTATTGCAAGACTCCCGCCGAACAGTAGTACAGCACGGTTCCGCTTACTTCAGCGCCGAATCGTTGAGCCTCGACACCCCCCTCATCGATGAACAACTCTGCGCGTGGCAGTGCCAATGCTCGAGCGATCGAGACTGTTTGAAGCCAACTGGGGTCGTAATCTTTCGGCACTACAG
>DAOLCX010000621.1:0-2606 GCA_035327685.1 Pirellulaceae bacterium
AAATGAATCAGTGCCGCGCAGTGAATCATCGCATCAAAATCGGGAATCGATGCGGTAACAAGGCTTTCCGAATCGGCCAAATCGCCGTAAACTAGCTCCACGTCCAGATCCGCCAAAGCCGGAGGTTTATCGTGCGTGCGGAGCAGACACATGACTCGGTGCCCCTCGGAAAGCAATGCGCGGAGGGTATTGTTGCCAAGAAGTCCGGTGGCCCCAGTCAGTAGTACATTCATGGATCCGAGTTCAGAATGCCCGATCAAAGTGTATCGATACAGGAAGTCCGGACTAAAGTCCAGCAGCAGCAGTTTATCAAATTTGCCTGGGATTTGTATCGAGGTGACGCGAACTGGATCCCCCCCCTACGGGGAAATCACCGCGAACTATTAAATTTTGCACCGCATCCTTTTTACCGCACGGCGGAAGGCCAGGCATTTCTGGCTGTTCGATCCGGACAGGTCGTGGGGCGGATTCATGCAGTACTCGACCATGCCCACAACAAAACGCACGACGAACGGCGCGGGATGTTTGGTTTCTTCGAGTCGATCGATGACCCCGAGGTGTCGAAGGCGCTGTTTGACGCCGTCAAACAATGGCATGCCGCGCGCGGAGCCCTGCAACTCCGCGGACCGCTGAACCCTGCCATGAATTATGAATGCGGGTTGTTGGTCGAAGGCTTTGATTCGCCGCCAACGTTCATGATGACATACAACAAGCCTTATTACGGGCGATTGATTACCGACAATGGCTTCGTCAAAGCCCACGACCTGTGCGCCTATTGGGGCCACATCAACATGCTGCAGTCGCTGGACCCCAAGCTGCAGTTTATCGCCGAGAAAGCTAAAGAACGATTCAACCTCACAGTCAGGCCACTCGATCGCAAGAATTTTCGCCGCGACGTCGCCAGTTTCCTATATATCTACAATCGGGCCTTGCCGGGGACATGGGGGTTTGTCCCATTCAGTGATGCCGAGTTGGAACATGCGGCCAACGGGTTGCGGCAGTTGATCATTCCCGAGTTGACTCGAATCGCCGAATTTGAAGGTCGCCCGGTGGGAGTCGTCTTTGCGCTGCTCGACTATAACCCGCTGATCAAAGAAATCGACGGCCGCTTGTTTCCGTTTGGGTTTATCAAATTGCTGTGGAAGCGCCGTAAACTGAAACGAGTGCGGTTGATCAGCACCAATGTGCTCCCTGAGTTCCAGCGTTGGGGCTTAGGCGTTGTGTTGTTGAACGAATTACTTCCCGCCGTGTTGAAATGGGGAGTTGAGGAGGGCGAGTTCAGTTGGGTGCTTGAGTCAAACCATCTTTCCCGCGGCAGCTTAGAGCGGGGAGGCGCCAAACGAGTAAAGTCCTATCGAATTTATGACTTCCCCGGGGCATAATGAGGCCACCGGAACTGGAAATAAATATTTCATCGCGATATGCCTACGCCTCACGAGATCCTGATCACTGGTTTGGGAGTCGTGACGCCCATCGGATTGAATGTGTCTCAATTTGCGTCGGCTTTGTCGGCTTCACAGGTGGGCATTAAAGTCAGGCCCGAGTTTGCGGGCAGCGGGCAACCGTATGCACTCGGCGCTACGATTGACGATTTCGATGGCAAGCAATTCATCAAACCGCGCAAAGCGATCAAAGTCATGTGTCGCCCAATTCAATTTGGTTTTGCCGTTGGTTGGATGGCTGCCGAACAAGCCGGCTTGTTTCAACACCCGATTGTCCCTGATCGACTGGGCGTCGTATTTGGCGCTGAGACATTTTACGCCGATCCAGTCGAGATGGCCGCAGCGTTTTCCAGTTGTACCTCAAACCGCCGCTTTGAGCCCGATCATTGGGGGACTCGTGGTTTCGAACAAATACCGCCTTTGTGGATGTTGCAGTATTTGGCCAATATGATTGCTTCGCATGTTTCGATTGCATTGGATGCGCGTGGGCCGAGTAACACGATTTGCCAAGGTGATATTTCCAGCGCCTTGGCGATCATTGAATCTGCGGAGATCATTAGACGTGGATGGGCCGATGCGATCATTGCCGGTGGCGCGAGTTCCCAAACCATGACCACGGCCATGGTTTATCGGGGCGCTCAGCGACTCAGCCGCCGTTTGGATGCGCCAACCCAGGCCTGCCGCCCATTTGATGCCCACCGCGATGGCATGGTGTTGGGAGAAGGTGGCGGCGCGATGGTCCTCGAACATGCCAACTCGGTTGAATCGCGACAAATCACACCGCTTGGTCGGCTGGCTGGCTGGGCAAACGGATTTGCCTTCGGTTCGAAGAAGGAGCGGATCGCGCGAATCGTCGAGATCTGCGAGTTGGCTTTGCAACGTGCCGGTATCTCGGCCAAAGATTTGGGCCACGTCAATGCGACCGGCTACAGCACCGTTGACGATGACTCGCTTGAGGCCCAAGCCATCCGTCGATTGGCCGGCGACACTCCCGTCATTGCCCTTAAAGCCAACTTGGGTAATCTTGGACCCGGCGCCGACGTAGCGGAAATGATTGGCTCCCTCATGGCAATCCAGAGCAACGAATTGCCAGTTGCACCAAACTACATCACACCTGATCCGGATTGCCCAGTCGTTGTCAATCGATGCCGTACAGCGATGACC
>DAOLCX010000622.1:0-2593 GCA_035327685.1 Pirellulaceae bacterium
GCCGACAAAATGATGCCTCGCGTCATCGAGTTGCGATTCACTTGGGATGAAATACTCGAAAGCTGTCGAGCCGTCGCCGCGCAAACAGCCGGTGGACGAGAATTGTCCAGGTCGGTGCTGATAAAAAATCATCCCATCGTAGAATTTCTTTTCTACTAAATCCAAGAATCTTGCCACCGTGTTGGGTGCCTGGTCTTCAAACAATTCAATGACCACATCCCCGGCCGTTGTTTTCAGCCGGACGCGCGGCAGCGATGCTGTTTCATCGACTTCACGAAACGTCAACTCGCGCGCCCAATGCTCTCGGGTTTTGGACAGTGTTTCAAACGCTTCATTGGGAATGGTGGTCCCCAATTCGACCAGCCTTTGCAAATAACGTTCGGCTTCATCAAATCGTTGGGTTACAAAGCAAGCTCGCCCCGCCAAAAAAACCAAGGCCTGGTTGGTAGTCTCCGTAGCGCAAATGTGAGTGGCGATCTCATAAGCCCGGTCGGGATCAAATCGCTGCGGATTAATGGTCTCCGCCAACAAGTCCCGAATCAATGAGACGACATGAGCTGTGACCACTTGATTCGTCTCGGGGCTCTCGATGTAGGCATCGATCGCGGCTTGCGGCAAGGCCTCATGGATCTGTTGCTTGCGAGCTTTCATTTGATCGACCGTGGCCATCATCTCTCGACGGCGCTGCACGTCGCCAATGGGTACGGCGCGCAATATTCGAGTAATTTGCTCATCGAGCGTCCGCAGCTGCCGCTGCATTGCCATGTATGTCGTCAACTTAGGCGTCGGGTCAGTAGCCGGATCGGTTGGCGGATCATCGGTCACGGCCTCTTGATCGGCATCGACATCTTGAACGACTTCGTCCTGAACGTCTTGCGGTCCGGCGGTTCCAACGGCACCACTGACTAGATTGGACCATACCATCGCCCCTGAGAAGAAAAATCCAACCAGGCAACCTCTCATGTCGTGTGAACTCCTAATTCCCTATCACCTTGCGAGGTGTGTACTCTCGATCTCGTTTCCGCACAACCTCCGCGGACAAAATGCGGTCCGGAACCACACCTTCCATGGGCGTGGTGGCTCCGGTTTTGCTATCCACCGAGATCGTCCGATTCAGCGTTTCCAAAGCGTCAAAGCCGCTAATGACCCGTCCAAACACCGTATGTTTTCCATCCAGGTGGGGACAGGGCACAAATGTAATAAAAAATTGAGAATTCCCTGAGTTTGGGAAATTGGTCGTCGCCATGCTGATCGTGCCAAAAAAATGGTTTCGCGCATCCGGAGTCCGGCATTCATCGAAAATCGAATAGGGGGGAGTTCGGTCTTCACCGGTGTGAGTATAGGCGCCGCCCTGCGCCATGTTGTCGGCGATCACTCGGTGGAAAATGATATTGGTATAAAAGCCGCTTTCGACCAAATAAATGAAATTGCCGACCGTATCGGGTGCTTCGTTTTCATAGAGTTCTAATTCGATGCGGCCTTTAGTCGTCCGCAACACCACGCGGGGCAGGTCGTCTGCAGCGGCTTCGGCTTCTCGCAATTGCCGCTCTTTCTCGAATTTGGTTCTTAATTCGCCCAGTCGGTTGAAGAGAATTTCGGCGGCTTCTGGCAATTCACGAATCGCATCGCCGTGAAGTTGGGCATAGGACAAGGCTTCCTCAAAACGGTTTGTGGTGACGGCGGCAACGGCCTGCTGCGCTTCAACGGTCCGCAGCAGCGCCATATGAAATTCCGTGGGGTTTGCCGCCGCGATAGCTTGCTGAGTCGCAACCAAGGCGTTGGTGTCCGTCGCACCTGCGCCATCCCCCCGTCGTCCAAATTCGTAAGCGCGATGATAAAAACCTTGCCGCAGCAACCAGCCGCGAATTTCGATGGCCAGCAAGCGTTCGTCTTCGGTTAATTCGAGGCCTTCTTGCAACACGCGACGCATCGCTTGTTCAACGTTCCCCATTTGCCGCTCGCCATCGATCGTGGCCGCTTCAAAATCGGAGCGATGCTGTGCGCTTTCCTCGCGCGTGCCATGAAAGTACTTTGCTCCCGATTCGCTGAGCACTCGCGCGATGCGGCGCAATTCAGCTATCTCGCGCTGCAAGTCGTCGCGTGCAGATTGCCCCCAACTCGCAGTGGAACAGGTCCATACACTACAGACAACGAGCGCGACCCATCCAAATCGGGCCAACCAATACTGACCACATGGAAGCACCCAGCCTGTGCTGCCGCGGTTCAGAAAGCCGTCAGATTTTCCTATCAGACAAAACAACATCGATCTCCGTCATCGGCCCTTGAGGCACAACCAGGCTTGGTTTTCCACTGCCTACCGCGGTGGCCAGTTGCCGAACTCGACCAGCCGAGACCAGGGGGCGACGTCAACCAAGGATCATCGTATGCTTAAGTTTATCCGATTCGCCCGATTTTGTCCTGAGCATTCGGCATTCAAAATGGCCAAACGAAAATCCGAACGTTTTCCCCAGTCCTCGGCTTCATCCAAAGTGGGCTCGTCACTGAAGCTGCGCATTATTGGTGGGCGGTTTCGGGGACGGCAAATTCAATATTCGGGCGATCCCCGGACCCGACCGATGAAGGACAACGTCCG
>DAOLCX010000623.1:0-2592 GCA_035327685.1 Pirellulaceae bacterium
GAGAGCGCGGCAATCGAGAAGCTCGCGAATCGCGTGGCCATACCGGTTGCGCCCGCCATGTTTGTCACAAATGACGTGCGTAGGCCGATCACTGCAGTCGGCCAGCAACGATCGAGCCAACAACAGACTGACACCTGTCAACAATGTTCCTTTGGATTCCAGCCGCGTCAGCAATTCATTAAACTGCCGAGGAGAAATCTCCACAAAAGCTACCCGCACAAGAGATACACCGGCTCGCTTCGTCGCGCGATCAAACGCCTCCACGCCCTGGCGAATCCGATCGAGGCAGCCCGCTACTGGTAACTCGATTTTTTTCGGAAGCAGATAATACCACTCGTCATGCGCTGGCGGGCCAATCGATGAACCAGCTTCGTCGTCATCCCAAAATGTAGCTTGCGAGCGAGCGCGCTGCAGCGATTGCCAGTCGAGGGCCAACGCACCCCCCGACAAGCATCCGACCTCGGCGGGCCAATTTCCACGGATGCACGGGGCTCCGCGTGCGGCGCGGGACCAGATCGCCAGGACATTTTCTTCCAAACGAGCCAATCCGCGCTGAGCCTGGTGTAAGCGTTTGGAATCGCAGATGGTCAATCCAGGAGTGTCTGGATTGCCATCGACCTCCGGTTGGAGCGCCTGATATAAATCGCCCTCCAACCCTGGCTGATCCAAGGACCACACAGTGCCGGCCACGACCAGCGGGCCCAAGTTGGGACCGTAGCCTGCTTCATCAATCCCTACGATGTAGGCCATGTGGAAGTATCCTGCTGTGCGTCGCAAGCCGAACCCGGAAAACGTATAATGTTTAGGCCGGGTGATTGTCGCCGATTGGCTACCGAACGCCAAGATAGAGTCGCCGCAGGACTCAATGGAAACCGGCGATGCAACTATTCACGGACCCTGGCGGAAAAGCGCGATTGCAGAACACTTGACCTCAATGGTTCATCTTTGAACGATAGTAACCCTAGCCAGGGTTTCGAACCATTGAGGTCAATTGCTCTACAATGTCGTAAACGGTTACCCGGCGTTCATCAGAAACAGCCCCTTCACCGGGGAGAACAATACTGCGCACAGGAATCTAGAAGATCATGTCGATGGCCAAAACGGATACTGGACTTCGCAGTGAGGTGCTTGAGATTCTGGGAAACTTAGGAGTTCCGGAATCGCTCCCGGCCAATGGTGATGGGAGAAGTTGGCGCGACGGCTGTGGTGAGATGATTAACGATGAATCGCCGATCGACGGCTGTTCGATTGCTGAGTTTCCGGGTTCGAACGAGGCCGATTTGGCGCGGGCGGTGGCTCGCGCCGAGGCGGCGTTTCACGAATGGAGGCTGGTTCCCGCGCCGCAGCGAGGTCAATACGTGCGCGCTGTTGGCGAAGCCCTACGGGAAGCGAAATCCGATTTGGCCCGGCTGATTGCGATTGAGAATGGAAAGATCTTGCCAGAAGCCGAAGGCGAAGTTCAAGAGATGATCGACATCTGCGAGTTCGCTGTCGGCCTCAGTCGTCAACTCTATGGTTTGACGATCGCCAGTGAACGTCCCGCACATCGGTTGACCGAGTACTGGCATCCCTTGGGAGTGGTGGGAGTGATCAGCGCCTTCAATTTTCCTGCGGCCGTGTGGTCGTGGAATGCCATGTTGGCCCTGGTATGCGGCGATGCGGTGGTGTGGAAGCCCTCAGAGAAAACGCCCCTGACCGCGATGGCCTGTCACGCTTTGGCGGCATCGGTGGCCAGGTCATTTGGGCAAGTACCCGACGGGCTGGTGCAACTGGTTCAAGGTGGCGCGACGTTGGGCCAGTCACTGGCGCGAGATCGTCGAGTCAGCTTGTTGTCAGCCACAGGCTCGACGCAGATGGGGCGGATGGTGGGGCCGGTGGTAGCCGCTCGCTTTGGCCGCTGCCTGCTGGAGTTGGGGGGAAACAACGCCGCGATCGTGGCCCCGACTGCCGATTTGGATTTGGTGCGCCGGGCTGTGTTATTCTCCGCAGTAGGGACCTGCGGGCAGCGCTGTACGACAATGCGCCGTTTGATCGTCCATGAGTCCATTGCAGAGAACGTGCTCCATCAATTGCAGAAGGCATATGCGCAGTTGCCGATTGGCAATCCGCTGCGCTCAGGGACGTTGGTCGGGCCGCTGATTGATCGCGCGGCATTTGAAACCATGCAAGAAGCGTTGCAGCAGGGTCGCGATGCAGGAGGCCGCGTCTTTGGCGGAGAGCGGATCACAAATGAACTCCCCGCAGGCGGATACTACGTGCAACCCGCCCTGGTCGAAATCGACTTGGCAGCCCCGGTCGTGAAACAAGAGACCTTCGCCCCCATTCTTTATTGTGGGACCTACCGAGAGCTTCACGACGCCATGGCAATCCAGAATGGTGTGCCTCAAGGGCTGTCGAGTTCTATCTTTACCAATGATGTGCGGGAAGCCGAGTGGTTTTGTTCAGCGGCAGGTTCGGATTGCGGCATCGCGAACGTCAACCTGGGAACGAGCGGTGCAGAAATTGGCGGCGCGTTTGGAGGAGAAAAGGAAACAGGCGGTGGACGAGAGTCGGGTTCCGATGCGTGGAAGAATTATATGCGGCGAATGACCA
>DAOLCX010000624.1:0-2590 GCA_035327685.1 Pirellulaceae bacterium
CGTTGTTCCTCGATGAAGTTGGGGACTTGAACGCGGACGCCCAAGCCCGCTTGCTGCGATTTCTAAACGACCGAACTTACGAACGGGTCGGTGAGGCGAAAGAGCGATACGCAGATGTACGTCTTAATTGCGGCGACCAATCGATCGCTGGAGAACGATGTCCGAGAAGGACGATTTCGGGAGGATCTGTTTTTTCGCCTGAATGTGATTCCGCTGACAATTCCTCCCCTTCATGAGCGTCCTGAAGACTTGCTGTTGCAGGCTCGGCATTACTTGCACTTTTTTGAGCGGCGACAGGGAAGGCAGAATCTCGCCTTCTCACCAGCCTGTGAGCAAACGATCCGCAATCACTCGTGGCCAGGCAACATGCGAGAACTGCGCAATGCCGTCGAAAGAGCTGTAATTCTTTGCCCCGCTTCGATCATTGAACAAGTGGATATGGGGCTGGTTTCTAATCAAAGGACGACCTCGTCTAACGGCGAATCGATGCTGGGGAGCGAAATTACTCTAGAAGAAATTGAACGAGAACACATCGCCAGAGTTGTGGCGCGCTCGCCGTCCTTCGAAGCGGCGGCTCGCACGCTGGGAATCGATATCACGACGCTCCAACGCAAACGACAAAAGTACGGAATTTCGTGATGGGCCGAAGTTTGCGAACCCGTTTCATTCTGGCCAGTTTGCTGCTGGTTACCGCTACCGGCGGTAGCAGCTTGTGAAGCTATCTGACCTTCGCCCGACTCAATGCTCTGATCACTCAATCGCTGCGTTACAATCAAGAGGCGATTGACCTGAGTGCAGAGTTGCACGGTTCGCTCGAACGTGAAGATGACGCGTTGCTCTTGTTTCTAACAGGCGAGGTTGATCAAGCGACTCGCGATTTGCGATCCGAGCGCCAGCGTGGAATTGCCAATCTGGAGCGGCTGATGAGCCGAACAGACGATGCCAAACCGGACGAACGATTATTGATCGAGCAACTGAAGCAGCATTTCGAACGGTATCGATCGGCTGGTGATGCGCTCATTTCTCAGCCCCACCAGGCCGATGGGCTGCAAGAATACCACCGAGAAGTCAATCCCCTGTTGCGGCAGGCGGTCTCCAGTTGCGACCAAATTCGCGACCACAGTTTTCGCTCAATCGAGCAGGCCGGAAAGCTGGCACGTGACGAGGCCGCGCGTGGGATGAGAACTGTCAGCCTGATCGCATTGTTGACCGTCGCATTGGGAGTTGCAGTGGCCGTTTGGTTGGCAAGGTCGATTTTGAAAACGGTGCATGAATTGACTTCCTCGGTCGAAGCGATTCGCAAAGGGAATTTTGATCGTCGCGCGAATGATTGCGGGAGCGATGAATTGGGGCAGTTGGCGATTGGATTCAATCGAATGGCTCAATCACTGGCGGAATATCGCCGATCGAGTCTGGGTGAGTTATTATCGGCCAAAACGACGTTGGAGGCGACACTCAACGCACTGCCTGACGCCGTGTTCGTGTTTGATTCCGCCGGTCGCCTGGCGGCCGCAAATCCGCCAGCGAAGGCCGTGATGGCATCCAAACAAGTCGAATCGGCAGACGTGTTTTCAAAAATGAGCTTCTTTGGCGAGCACATGGACACGATCCAAGCGGCGTTGTCGGGGCGTCCGGCCCCGGCGCGATTCCTGGACTTTGAGCGGACTCTGGCAGTCATGATCAATGGCCAATCGCGTCGTTATCTGGTCACGGTGGTTCCGATTCGGGATTTTAGCCCGAACCGTTTCGGAGCAATTGTGGTGTTGGACGATGCTACCGAGTTTATCCGTCTCGACGAACTTCGAACGGATTTGATTGGTGTCGCCTCGCATGAACTGAAATCACCACTGACGGCCTTGCGCATGAATTTGATGATGCTGGGCGAAGATTCTAACGAGATGAATCCACGGCAACGTCACTTGGTTTTGGCCGCGATTGATGGATGCGAGGAATTGGGGTTGACGATTGAAGAGTTGTTGGACGTGACTCGCATCGAATCAGGGCAATTGCGGCTGAATCTATCGTCGGTGGATGTTCGCTCCATCATCGCCGATGCGGCTCGTTCGTTGCAAACGCGGTTCGATGACGCTGGTGTTCAGTTGACGATTCTCGAAGAAACGGCGACCAGTCAACTGTTGGCTGATCCCGCTCGACTTCAGAGTGTTTTTGTCAATGTGTTGGAAAACGCACTTAAGTACTTCCCTTTCAATGGTACGGTGTCGGTTCAGTTGACTAACTACACAGTTGACGAGCGTGGAACACCCTCGGGACTGAGAGTCACGATTGCAGACCAAGGGCCGGGAATACCAGAGAGTTTTCGCGTGCGGGTTTTTGAAAAGTTTTTTCGCGTGGAGCATCATTCGGGACAGAGGGATCGAGGAGTTCGCGGCACTGGCATCGGTCTGTATTTATGCAGGGAGATCATGAAGGCCCACGGTGGCTCCATTCGGTGCGAAGCTGGTGCCGCGGAAGGAACTCGGATCGTGTTGGAGTTTTCAGTAGCTGCAGGGTAATGGTAGAAACGCAGATTGCGCAGATTATCGCAGAGAGTGACTTGACGATTTTGTAAACCCCAGAGATTGGATGGGAT
>DAOLCX010000625.1:0-2581 GCA_035327685.1 Pirellulaceae bacterium
GTACGACCTGAACCTCGAACGGATCTAAAAATTCACCACGAGCCTGGCGTGCCATGAGACCCTCCTTTGTTGCCGGGTCGAAGATTCCCGGACGAGAAGTTGTTGATTGGGCAGCAGGTCGAAAGGAGTCCCTTGAGCGGTGCTTTCGCCCAAGCCCATTTGTCCGGTCCCTGGTTTTCGCATTGTATGTGAACAGCAATGCCCTGGCAATAAGATGGGGTGTCCCCTTTGTGATTTCCGAGGAAATTGTGGGTGTCCCTGATTGGGTTAGGCGGCGGGGAGGTAGGAGCGGGTGAGGTGGAGGAGTTTGTGGCCGTAGTCGGCAAAATTGTAGTGATATTGAACCCGGCGTTTGCCTTCGGAGGTTAACTGTTTGGAAAGTTCGCGATTCTGGAGTACGTTGCCAATTGCCTTTGCGGCTTGGACGTAGTCGCCGTAAGGAACTACAATTCCGGCGCCGTCGGCCAACGCTTCGCATGCTCCGCCATTGTCGCTGAACGTAACAATCGGCAATTCAGCGGCCATGGCCTCATGAATCACGCAGGGAAAAGGATCCACTCGAGACGACATCAAAAATGCATCGGCCGCCAAGAAATAGGGCTGGACATCGTCGCGTTCGCCAATGAAATGGACCTGGCGACTGGCACCTTGTTTGTGCAAATCCATTTGCACGTAGTGAAATGTCGAGTGTGGCCATCGCGGTCCATCGCCAATCCAAACGAAATGCACCGGATGTTTGATTGCCACGTTGCGCAACATTGCCATGGCGACTTGTGCAAAATGATCGATACCTTTGCGCATGTCGAGCGTGCCACATCCCAACACGATGCGTGCGGTATCGGGAAGGTTTAATTCGTGACGAATCGCTTGCCGCGCATGATGTCGATTGAGATGCGATCCAAACCTGGGATTGAGTAATCCTTGTGGCATGACCAAGGCTTTGTCATGGGGTATTGACAGTTTCAAATCGGTCGCTGTGCGGACGCATTGGGCGGGGAATACGACCTTCTCGGAAGCCGAATACACAAGCTGGTAGTCGCTTTCCGAGTAGGACGATGGAAGCTCATGAATCAATGACACAACTGGGATGCGATGGGCGTGTAGTTGCTCGGTGATAAAGCGCGACTCCATGCTGTTGCAAACTGCGACGGCCCGCGCGGGATCAATCCGATGCAGTTGAATCCATTGTGCGATGCGTCGGCTAAGATTGGGGCTGGGGTGCCGTGGTAGATCGAGGCAATCGGTGGTCGCCAGCTGGGCAAAATCGGCATGGAGCACTCCGCCTTCGTGAAGCAAGGCAAAGTACTCGGCAGGGAACTGTTGTTGAAAGTATCGCAGCAGATTGAGCAAAATCAGAGGGGCACCCGTGCGGCTGGCCTCATGTGACACAAGAATTATTTGTGGATTGGTGCTAAGTACATGATCGGTGAAACTGGGCCGCGCGGTTTGGACTGGGCTTCGCCAGATTTTGAGTTTCTTGAGTAATCTCACTCCAGTCTCTCCCAAAATGAGGCCGCCGCCTCCGTTTACGCAGATTTGTAAAACAAATGCTGAAACTCGCGCGACTGATGACTCGCTTCAGTGCGCGAGAGGTCTTCGACCAAGCGGCCTTGTTCCATAACCAAGACCCGATCTACCCAACGCAATGAACTATGGCGATGTGTGATAATCAGGGTCGTTCGCTCTCGAATAAATGGTTCCAATCCTTCGTGTAGCAGATTTTCCGTCTTGCCGTCAATTTGACTTGTCGCTTCATCGAGAATCAGCACACTGGGGTTGGCCAAAATCGCTCGAGCCCAAGCAACGCGTTGCCGTTGCCCGGCTGACAGCAAGCGGCCTTGATCGCCCACGGGAGAATCCATCCCTTGTGGCAAGGAGAGGGCGAAGTCCCAAACCAGAGCGAGCCGCGCCGCGCGTTCAATTTCTTCTCGGCTCGCCGAAAATTTGCCGTAAGCGATGTTGTCCCAAATGGTCCCTTTGAACAACACGCTATCTTGCGTAACCCACGCAAATTGCCGGCGCAAGTTCCGTGGGCTCACATGTCGAATATCGATGTCATCGATCAGAATACGACCGCGCTGGGGGTCATAGAACCGAAGCAATAGATTGATCAATGTAGATTTGCCCGAGCCATTAGCTCCCACGATGGCAATCGCTTGCCTGGCCGGGACGGCGAAACTGACTTCAGCAACGGCAGGGTGTTTGCCTCGATAGGTAAACTGCACCTGATCAAAGACGATCGATTTGGAAATTGTCGGAGCAGCGACCTGTGGATGATGCGCCACGATCTGCGGTTTCTCATCAAACGCTTTCATCAAGTTCTCACACGCTGTCCCGCCGCGGACGAGAATGTTGATCACCTCGCTCATTTTGCGAGCGGGGTCGCTGGCGCCTGCCAGCAATGTATAAAACAACAACAAGGATCCCGGTTTCAACGGCCGACTGCACATCCAGATGCCAAAAATGTGTGTTTGTTGGTTGAGTACCAGGTACGCCCCGACCAGGATCGACAATGCAATAGAAATAATGCCCAACATTTCTGTCGTGGGGCGGAGGAGTGAATCATACAACGATATTTTCA
>DAOLCX010000626.1:0-2579 GCA_035327685.1 Pirellulaceae bacterium
ATGAGCCGAAAGCAACGTCAGTTCCCGGCGGGGTGGGCAAACGGCAACCGCTTGACGATGAACCAATTGACCACCAACAGGTGGATGAGTCGATTCGCCTGGTCGAGGCGTCCCAAATCGTAAACGCGCATTTGGACGAACGCGACCAGCAGATCGTTCAAATGAGAATGGAAGGTCTCGATTGGAACCAGATCGCCGAAGCATTGGGAGAATCCTCCACCGCGTTGCGCAAACACTGGAGCCGATTGGCCGATCAGTTGGCCCGCGAACTGGGCGTAAAGCCAGATCCAAAATCCTCCAACTGAAATTCGTTCAGTTCAAACGGCGCCGCCCCCCGATCAGCACTGCCAATGCCGGCGCGAGCAGGAGTCCAGCCGACGGCTCGGGTACGTTGATTGGGCGCGACCAAAGGAGCGCTTCGTTTCGATTGGTGATAGAGTTGAAGCCCCAACCTGAAACGTAGATATGCGTATTATCTGCCCAAACGCCAGTGGCCGAGCTCTGTTGCCATTGCCCGTCGAGATACGAATGCAAATTTTCCCAAGAAGCTGCCGAGCCGTTCCAAATGCTGGCATACCCATCGACCCAGCCCACTTGCCATTGATCATACATCGCCAAGATGGTCGATTCGCCGACGGCAATCGGGTGCAGATCTACCCACGAGGCAGCGGTGCCAAACCAGATTCCCGCCCGGTGATCAAAACTGGCGTTGAACGCAGCCGATCCCCCTTGCATCCCGCCATAGATCGCATTGGCTAGTGAGCCGGTTGCCCCCGCAGGAGATAAATCTTGCCAGCTCGCAGCAGTACCTGACCAAAGACTTGCACGCTGCACGGCGTTATGAAAAGAATACCCAACTTGTTGACCCTGATCGACACTTACCGCGACCGCCAGTGTCGATCCGGCAGGTGTCAAGTCAACCCAGGTTCCGGCGGCCCCGGACCATAAACAGGCGTGAAGATTTCCATTGATTCTGGTGTAGCCGACTTGATGCGTCCCGTCCATGCCGAAGACTCTCGATGACTCGGCACCTGCGGGGTGCAGGTTGACCCAGGAGGCGGCAGTTCCGCTCCAGAGACTAGCGTTGTCGACTCCATTGAAATCCACAAAACCGCCCTGTCGGCCAGAATGGACAGCGTTCAACGTCCCGTCAGTCGCAGCCGCCGGTGTAATATCATTCCAGGAACCGGCCGTTCCGTTCCAGATACCCGCTCGCAAGTGGCCGCCTATATATGCGCCCCCCGCCTGCTCACTCCCGTGAACCCCACCTGCGTAGGATTGTGCGGCAGTAAATGAAATCCCGGATGGATGAAGATTGGTTACCGTCCACTGTGCATGAACATGGTCGGCAAGCCCACATAGTGCAACTGCAATCGCAAATACGCGAATTGTCATGGCGAATTCCTCAGGCATTCAAGTGCGTGTAAAAGGTCTCTAACCTAATGATGTAAGTGCCAACTACCCTTTCATGTGACAGTCCGATGAAAAAACTGTGGAATGTACTTGCCGCGGCGCTGCTACGTCCTGGTTTTGTTGGCCGGGAGGGAAACGTTTTTTCTTGAAATGAGTGACCGAAGGAGATTCGGTTGGTGCCCCGCCATGATCCCGCTATGATCGCGCCGTGACCCCGCTGGATTTCTGTCACCAACCCGGCCAAAAACCCGATCGTAGCGCATGCTTTTGAGATCCCCACCCTTTGTTGTCCCGCGCGGGGACAAGACGTCGGCCGCAAACAAGAAAAGGAAGCGTGGATATGAATTGTTTCCACACAATTCCACGCTTCCCAACACGTGTGCGCCGGCTTTCGCCAACTTAACGTTTGCGCTGGTTTTCACCAAGACAACATGGATTTCATCATCCTCACTCCCGTTCCACCACCAATAATCGATTCGCTGGTCTCTCAGCATAGTCAGGCTGCGTTGACTCTAATGCCTCCGCCTGCTTGCAGGGTTTGTAAAGCAACAACAAGTGCTGACGCACGGGTTGCCGCAACCACAAAGTCCGCTCCCTGGACACCTCCCCGCAGACTCAGCAACCGATCGTGGTCGCAAAAATGATAGGAAATGATGGGAAATTTGATTTCCGGGAGGAAGTTGGACCCCCTGCCTGCTGGCCGTGTTTTGAGGACAAGGGTTCAAACGAAGTTCCAGCGCGGTCGCGAAATGCAGGCATTCAACCCCCCCTTGACAGCAAATGGCGCCTCGCTCTGCAACCGCCGCGGACCGAGAGTTGGGCCAGAGTGTTCTGGTTTTTTAAAAGGTGGCCAGGAACGTGTCCATGTCCACGTAGGTAAGTTCCTGGGGCTCGCCGTCCGATCGATTGGCAAAGGCCGGTCCGTCCCCCGTCGAATGAGCCGGTGGTGGCCTTGCTGCCCACGACCGCCACAAACCACAGTGTTTTAAGATCCTCTCGATCACCTCCCTTTGCGGCGGTTCGATAAAGGCCACCACGACCATCTGCCCGCCGCACTGCGGACACGCCAGCGGATTCAGCTCGTACACCCCCCTGATCCGCATGGCCCAGGGGGCGCTGCTGCGAGCAGACGTCCGATGCTCGGCCGACGCCGCCTCGGATGGCTC
>DAOLCX010000627.1:0-2577 GCA_035327685.1 Pirellulaceae bacterium
CAAAAGGTCGTCGCCGCCGAGCATCAGCGGGACAAGCGGCGCTCGGCCCGTGTCGGGGCAGTGTGCGTCGATGGCCTTCTTCACCGCGCGCCGGAGAAGCACGCGATTGCGATGGAAGAATGCTGCGTGCTCGCAGTGGGGTCGATCTTTTCCTATGGCGCTACCGACGCCGTTGCCGTCGGCGTGGATGAGCGCGAGGTAGCCGTTGCCCACCAGTTCCTTCAGCTCTTGTATGGACTCGAGCTGTCGGAGCTTGGTGTTTGCGCTGAGCAGGCTCGCGAGATCGAAGGCATTGCCCTTGGCAGCGCGCTCGCCAGCGGTGTCGCGAGCAAGGACGTCGAGCGACACGGCGTGCTCCTCCTGGTCGGGGTCATTCGGGTTGCCGCGAGTCACCGTGTCCGACGCGATCCCGCGCCCGGTCCACTCGCAGGGAGCCAGTACCGGCAGTTCGGTCGAGAGATGGACTTGGCCCCTGGTGAGTGGGACGTCGTCGATGGAAATTCGAAAGCGTAGGCCCGGCAGTCTAAATCGCAGAAGTTGTGCGGCCTCAACGGCGAACGCCTGAGCCCCGCTCGTAAACCGTGCCTCGAAATGGCCGCCATCGCGCGAGAGGATGCCGTTCTGCGCGTCGGCAGCGGGATCGTCATGCTCTTTGAGCGGATCGTTCGGGTCGGCGGTGGGGTACGTCTCACTACTCGGAGCAAGCACCCAGCCTCGCCCTGTCTTGCGGGCCAGTTTCGGCAGCTCGTCGCGCAGGGTCTCACCAAGCAGCGCGTTGGCGCCGACCATCACCCGCAGGCGCGGTACCGCGAAGAGCCACGTCTGCACGCGCTGCAACTTGATGTGAACGCGTTCCATTAATTTCTCCAGCTTGGTTTCATCATTCATGATTGAGTTGACTGGTTTTCTCTGACGATACGGTATTTGATTCCCAGGATATTCAACCTAAAACATCTGGTGCGTATGCCCTTTGATCGTCGCGGTCGGACAGGGCAACATGGCCAGCGCCTTTCAACAACGCGGCGGACTCCGCTGGTAGGTTCTCGTCGATCTTGAATCGCATTAAGCTGCCCCCGGTGATATCGGAACGAAGCGCTCCCGCGCCAATTCCGCTGCATAGGCAATCGAAGCATCAATGTCGGCGCTGGCCAGCGATGGGTAGCTCGACAGAATCTCTTCGCGCGGGGTACCTTCTGCTAGATTGTCCAGAATGACCGAGACCATCACCCTCGTTCCCTTAATGCATGCTTTGCCGTGGCAAACCTGCGGATCAACAGTAATTCGTTCGCGCCAATTCATGGTCTTTCCTCAGTTCATGTTTGGATTCTCGAGCTGAAAACACATTGGCCATTTCCTTTCTTCAAAAAAAGCGACTCGCCATCTCGGCAGGGATTCGATCTTTATTGAACTCCGATCTCAAGCCTAAAACGGTGGATGGACACGTTTGGTCACAACCAGCACCAATGTTTGTTATTTTTTTCTCTCCTGTCGCTTGGCTCATCGACTGAAATCTCTTCTTTTTCTTCTTTATTGCCTTGCCTCGACTTACTTCGATAGTTCGAAGGAATTTTTCCAAGTCGCATCGCTTGAACAATCGATAGCCGTTGGCCGGATTGCGTTAGCAGCGAGTTTTTCCGGCATCAGTCCAACCGCACAGACTGGTTTGAGAGATGCCAAGAATCGCCTCCGCCTTCGCCGTCTTTATGTATTCGTTGGGCTCCGACATTTTGGATTGTCGCTTTGACTTGAATTCTGGACCTTCCAAAGTTTATCTGATCCTGGGACCCATGAAAATCATGGGGAAGCAATTCCAAAAAAAGTCGATCAAACAAGTGAAAATAATGGAAATTCCGGCACTTCTCGCTTTTTTGCGATGTCTTCAACCAATCAATAAACAAAATCCCGCTGGTTCACTCAGCGGATTTTTCGGTTGTTCGCTAAAGCTACTCTCTCCGCTGCGGCCTTTAATTTTGAGTTGCCTACCGCAAATCCGAAGTCTATTTGGTAGGAAAAGTCTGCAGTTTCTTCATAGCAACAATAGGCGAACAATCCGCTCTACAAATTTGTGGGATTAATCCGCATTGTTTACACAGCAAGTGACTGCCGCAACAACTCCTGCCATGAGTACACTGTGAAGCGAGGGCTGCGGTAATCGTCAAAACACTGAGCGAACTGCTGTACAATACGAAATCGCAATTGTTCCTCAGGCACGAGCAAACCATCGCCAACGGAAGAAATCGCCGGAGCATCAAATAGTCCAACAATGTTGCGACGACCAAGGGGCTGAATTGCATACGATCATTGTTTACACTCTGTCATATTCAAACCTGTTGAGTAAGGTTCACTCGATGTTTGTATTCACCTTTGAAACCACTACGAAGCAGCTTGATTTCGTTTTTCTTTCTAGGAGTGTGAGTAATATGGGCTAAGCAAAAGTTGGCCACTGATATGAACGGCGGAAACATGGAGTATAATCTTCAACCACAGACTCCGCCGCGGTGTCCGCTTGGTGCAGGCCCGAGGGCGCTGCGGACGGCCAGCAGCCGTTGTCATGTCGGTCGGCCGTTTTGGGATTGC
>DAOLCX010000628.1:0-2577 GCA_035327685.1 Pirellulaceae bacterium
CTCAAGCATGTCTACGCAAATCTGGGCTTGACTTGACGAAATGCAAAACTCCAGTCAGAAGTTGGATGTTGATGAAATGTTGGCACTCGACCCGTTAGCAGAAAGTACTCGGTATTCGCACTTCGGGTTCTTGACGGACCTTTCCGCCAACCAGGTGGGGAACTTGCTTAACGACGAACATCCCAAAACCATCGCGACGGTCTTGTCCATGCTACCACCCGATTTTGCATCGGATGTGCTGGCAGCGCTCGACCCCGTGATTCGGGTATCCGCACTAAAACGGGTCTGCGATGATCGTACGGCAACGACTCACGAATTGGACTCGTTGCATGTGGCTTTACGCAGACGAGTGGCAAGACTCACCGCCACGCCAGCATCGGAACGAGAGCTACAGTTCGAAGATTTGACCTACCTTACAGATCGGCAATGGCAGGTTCTGTTGCGGTACACGAATACAGCTTGTTGGGCCCCCGCGTTGAAAACCGCACCGCGCGGTTTGCGTGAGCGCGTGTTGAACAACCTGGCCCTTGAACCACGTCGCCTGTTGCGCCGTGAAATTGATGAACTGTTGGACTTGACCAACGAACAGATTGATCAGGCCCGCGCCGCGGTTTTGGAAACTTGCAAAACCCTGTGCCAAGGAGGGAAGCTGGACGTGCGGCCATATTAGACCGCAGAGGCTTCATGGTTCAAGATAAATGGAGTCTATCTTTGAAACGCGCCATGGTCATACTCCATTCAGGGGAGCTGCACACTGGCCGAAATTCGGCTTGAAACCGCTCGGCAGCCCGTCATAACAAGCGACCGAATTTCTGCCAGCGCCATTCTTCTTCCTGAAGTGATGTGGCGAGTTCCTAACATAGAACACGGAGGTACAAACATGTCGAAACGGACGCGCCGACGCCGGCGAAGCAAACCGCGAGCCAACATCTCGAATCGCTACCGACCACCGGGACAAATCCAGCCTCAACCCCAGGCGCAAGAGAGCCTGGCCCGGATCATCGCCTATGGAAACGGGCAATTCACGGAAGAGACCGTGACTGACGCCGAACAAATCCACCGCCTGCGGACTCAATACCCCAACGTCTGGGTCGATCTGACCGGATTCCGCAATGTGGCTCTGATCGAAGAGCTGGGCCGCATCTTCAACCTTCATCCGCTTGCCCTTGAAGACGCCGTCAATCAGCACCAGATCGCTAAATGCGAAGAATATGACAGCAACATCTTCTTTGTGATGCGGATGTTGAACCTGAATGGACAGTTGACGACTGAACAAATGAGTATGTTTATCGGCGCCGGGTTCGTAATCACGCTCCAGGAAATTCCCGGCGATTGTTTCGATCCGGTGCGGGACCGATTGCGGCGAGGAAAAGGAAGACTGTCCGAAGCCAACGCGGACTTTCTGGCCTATTCCATTTTGGACTCGATTATCGATAGCTACTTTCCTATCGTCGATTCGTTTGCCGATCAACTCGACTCTCTCGAAGATCAAATCGCTCGATCCTCATCCATCCAGGCCATCGACGCGATACATGTGACTCGCAATGACCTGTTAGTGACGCGGCGCGCGATTCGTCCACTTCGCGACGCACTCGGCCAATTGCAACGCGGGACGTCAAATCTTGTCTCTCAGGAAACCAGGTTGTTCTTGAGAGACTGCTTTGATCACAGCATCCAATTGATCGAATTGCTGGAAACCTACCGGGAACTGTGCTCCGATTTGCGGGAATACCATATTTCCATGATCAGCTACCGCATGAACGAGATCATGAAAGTCCTGACGGTCATCGCCACCATTTTTATTCCCCTCAGCTTCATCGCCAGCGTATATGGGATGAACTTCGATACCGAATATGCCTGGAACATGCCCGAACTGAGTTGGCCGTTCGGATATATGTTCGCGTGGCTGCTGATGCTATCAACAGCTTCGACATTCATTGTCTATTTCTGGCGCAAAGGGTGGATCTTGCAGTCCCATCGCAACCCATCAAGGAATGACCACTAATGTGGGAATCGATTTTGACATGGGGCGCCTGGCTGGTCGGCATCATGTGGCTGGTGACCGCAACCGGGCAATCAATCTACACGTTGGCCTACGCTTGGTGGGGTAGACCGTCGCCATCGACCGCAGAAACGAATGCGACTTGGCCCACCGTGACGGTTGTGATGGCAGTCCGCGGTACCGAAGGGCGATTGGAACAATCCCTGCAAGCCCTCAGCAACCTGGACTATCCGCAATATTCAGTATTCGTCGCCGTGGATCATCCCGACGACCCGGCGGCCGACATTGGCAGACGGTTTGTGCGCTCCGAGCCCAACCCGATCGAGATGCGAATCGCTGACCCTCCGCAATTCGCCGGAGGACTCAAATGCGAGCGGCTGGTGGGGCTGCTGGATTCTATCCCCACAAGTACACAAGTCGTGGCATTCATCGATGCCGACGTGGTTCCCCCAGCAACCTGGCTCAAACAATTAGTGGTCCCATTGGGCGATCCCTCCGTGGCGGTGGCTTGCGGAAATCGATGGTTTGCACCTGCAACATGGTCTGTGGTCGAGACGTTCCGAGTGATGTTGAAT
>DAOLCX010000629.1:0-2566 GCA_035327685.1 Pirellulaceae bacterium
CGACGCCGAGAGGACAACCTCCCGGCGTTGCGTTTTGTCCGCGTGTTTTGACCCGGTTGGCAAGCAGACTGCACAATCGAGAGCACTCCCCCGCCGTCTCCGATTTCCGAGCCATCGCCAACTCGCCTCCCACTGGCCTAAAACTCGTTGAATCTCGGTCCGCGAGGTCAGATTTGATTATGACAACGAAGGGAACCGCACACGGCGGACGAAGAACAGCGACAGCAGCTACGAGGAGTACACCTTCGATTTCCGCAATCGTTTGGTGAAAGTTGATTTCAAGACCAGCGGCGGCACGGTCACGAAGTGGATCGAATACGCCTATGACCCATTCAACCGCTTGGTGCGGCGCACGGTTGACCCCGATGGTGCAGGCGGTGCTTCGGCAACCGACCAGTTCTTCGCCGGTTACGACGGGATCCATGCTACACTGGAGTTCGACGGGGACGAAGAAACTGACGTGAGTCATCGGTATTTGTGGGGAGTCGGGTTCGACATGCTCTTGGCGGACGAACAAGTTTCGAGCGTGAGCAGCGCCGGCAACGTCTTGTGGCCCCTCGCCGATCACTTGGGCACCATCCGCGACATTGCGGATTACGACGAAGGAGACCTAGACTTCGAGATCACCAACCACCGCGTTTACGACAGCTTTGGGCGATTGGAGAGTGAAACCAACTCCGCAGTCGACCTGGCCTTCGGCTACACCGGCAAATACACCGACGACGCCACCGGCCACACCCACCATCTCAACCGCTGGTACGACCCCACCACCGGCCGCTGGCTGAGTGAAGACCCGATCGGTTTCGCAGCGGGTGACACCAACCTTTCGCGCTACGTTGGGAACGAACCTGTCGGCCACGTTGATTCGTTGGGGCTGTTTGAGCAGGGGATGGGTTACACGGGGCCGGAGTCGGATAGTCCGGCTGCACAGGACGATGAGAAACCCATAGTTTTTCCAAACGAACCAACATTAGGACAAATAATCGATTCACTAGGGTTCTCGGAACCCGCGCAATGGTCTGTTGACTCTGGCGTTAAGGAAATCGCTGGACATCAGTTTCCCTATGAACGATGGACGGATACAACAAGTGGCAAAGAGTGGTTTGTACTTAAACTTCAAAATGGCTCAGGGGGATATATCTTTTTTCCTTCCGATGAAGCTCTGAACGATTCCATCAAAGAGTGGTGGATGGGTCAATGCATGCTGGCCGCAGCGAGGCATACGATAACAGCGTCAGAATTTGGCCTGTTGGGAGAGCTTGGCAT
This sequence comes from Pirellulaceae bacterium, assembly GCA_035327685.1. Lineage (GTDB taxonomy): Bacteria > Planctomycetota > Planctomycetia > Pirellulales > Pirellulaceae > BJ22. Next base: position 1,267 of record DAOLCX010000629.1, read on the forward strand.
TCGGCCTATGACTGGGTTAAGCGGAATCGGTCGCGCAGGACGTGGTTTGCGTCTATCTTCTTCGGTTCATTCAGCATTAGACGAGATTAAGTCACTGGGTAGTCTTGCAGGTAAATCCAAAGGGGAAATCGAGGCAATGCATCGATTACGTGGCTACCGATCAACCCCTGCCAACAATGGTGGCACAGTTTGGACAAAACCACTACCAGATGGGAATACCGCTGCAGTAAGAATTGACCCTCCAGTTATCAAGTCAAAACCAAAGGGGTTTGCAGATGAGGTTCCACATGTTCACAAGGAGGTAGTGCCGACCAATAAGGTACAGAGTGGCAATTACGGTCCAGGTGACGCGACACGTCTAGATGATTATGGTATTCCATCTGCCGATCCGCGAAAAACCCACATTCCAGGCGGAGGGGGCGGTGGGCCGTAGTGCATCTGATATCAATCGATATGTCTTTATCGTCGAGAATGGTCCAAAGTCCTCAGACGATTGTAGCGCCTTGCACGGATGTCTCCTCGCCGCGAACTGCGCGAGTGCAATCGTTGCACTTATGATCGAGAATCAACGCCAGCGGGGATCGACCTTGTACGAGGCCATGGTAGCAACAATGCGACGTTTGGAGACTTTGGCGGAGCATGATGAAGATTCCGCATGTGCATTGATGGTGCATTTATGGAGTCATGCTAGCCAGTTGGTGGGGGCACATGACGTGTGTGACGGAATTGATCTTTGGATTGCAGACAACAAGTCGTCGTTAGTCCGCAAACAGTTGGAGGAGTTGCTCGGAATGGACAACGTCGCACGTGTCCACTTTCAACAGATCCTAGAACAAGTAAGTGATGGATAGCTGTTACCGACCGAATTGTGGTCGCAATTATGACCGCATTGTGACTGTAAAGATTTAGGGCTCGCTTGGGGGGTGTTGACCAAATTGTCTGATACTTCTGGAGAAGCCATCGCGCATTTGTCGTGTCGACTGAATTGTCGGCGACCTAATTATGGTGACGTTCTGGACCAAAGGACCAACGAGGTCATCTGATTTCTCGTGATCGGTCGAATTTCCCAGCCCGTCCATTTCGAAGTGGGTTCGGTTCGGACCCCGGCCGGGACTCGAACAAGCGCTCTCTGTTTGGTGGGTGAGAATCTCGCTCTCAGAAAACAGAGAGCGCTTGTTTGAAGAGGGTTCGGTTCGGGGAGCTTTTTTCGTTCGCGAAACAACGAGCGACCGAGCGGTTAACACACGACGCCGAGAGGACAACCTCCCGGCGTTGCGTTTTGTCCGCGTGTTTTGACCCG
>DAOLCX010000630.1:0-2550 GCA_035327685.1 Pirellulaceae bacterium
AGCGTTTACGAACGTTCTGGCGTTTTGAAAATGCCCGATGGTTCGACCGGCAGTTTGACCTTAATTGGAAGCGTCTCTCCGGCTGGCGGCAATTTCGAAGAGCCCGTCACTCAATCGACGTTGGCGACCGTCAAATGTTTTCTGGCTTTGTCCTACGATCGAGCTTATAAACGATTCTACCCGGCGATTGATCCCCTGATCTCCTGGTCGCGCTACCGGGAGCAGTTACAGGACTATTTTGATCGCGCGGTCGATCCAAACTGGACACGATCCGTCAATGAACTGCACGAATTATTGCGCGAGGGGAACGAAGTCCTGCAAATGATGCAGGTCACCGGCGAGGAGGGGATTACCACGGATGACTTTGTCACCTTTCAAAAGGCGGTTTTTTTGGACATGGTTTTCTTGCAACAGGACGCGTTTGACAAAGTGGACGTCACATGCCCCTCCGAACGGCAAAAATTCATGTTCTTGCTGTGCAAGAAGCTGATCGATCGCCGCTACCAATTCAAAGACAAAGATCAGGCGCGCGACTACTTCACACGTTTGACCGGGTACTTCAAAAACCTGAATTATGCCGCAGAAGGCTCTGAAGAGTATCATAAATACTTGGCGCAGATCGAAGAACTACAACGTACCATCTCTGCCGAAGGGCTGGCGACGGCTTAACAGCCTGTTGAAAAAGGGCCTGCCCCCTTTTTCAACAAGCCTTTAAGGCTACTTGGGGGAACCATTATCGATGCGTGAACCATCCCCTGACATCTCGACTCACGTGGCCCAACAGATTGCGCATGAGTTATTCCACATCGAGGGGTCGGTCTCGCGGTTGCCAGGCGAACGCGATTTGAATTTCTTGGTGACCAGCGCTGCCGACCGCCGCTACGTCCTGAAGATTTCCGTCGATCCGGCTGAATTCACGCAGATTCGCCGACAGACTCAGTGTTTAGAACAATTGCCAACCGGACCTTGGCAGTTTCCTTCGTTTGTTCGTGCGGCGGCGGGTCCCTTGGCGGTGGCATGGGACTCTCCCCATGGACAACCCTGCCTGGTGAGAATGGCCGTTTATTGCCCAGGAATACCCTGGGGAATCGTCAAGCCGAATTCGTCGCAACTCTTTCGCGCATGGGGAAACATGCTTGGTTGGCTCGATCGCCAGCTTGCCAATATCAATCATCCCGATGCGGATGAAGCACCACCTCGCAGTGCGAATGGCCGTCGATCGCACGGTGAACGAACGCCCTCGCAATGCCCCTTTGTGTGGGATTTGTCGCGAGGCGTGGAGGTCTTGCACATGCATTCGCTACATTTGACTGGAGAATTGGAACAAAATTGGCTGCGGCAAGTGCTCGACATTCACGAGCGATACGTCCGCCCTTATTTGCCGGAGCTACCTCTCAGCCTGATCCACAATGATGCCAACGATTTCAACGTATTGCTGCAGCGGCTGCCGGGGCAACGCTGTGCCTGGCAAGTCACCGGTTTGATCGATTTTGGCGATATGATCGTCGGTCACACCATTAACGAATTGGCCATTGCGTTGGCATACGCTGTATTGGACGGCGACGACGAGTTGCATACGGCCAGTTGTCTGGTCCAAGGTTATCATCAATACCGGCCATTGTTGGAGTTAGAGGTCGATGTGTTGTGGGGTCTGGTTCTGTTGAGGCAAGCTGTCAGCCTTGCTAATGCCGCGGCTGCCAGCCAACGTGATCCCGGTAATCACTATTTGACGATCAGCCAGCAACCGATGCAGCGCAGCCTGCCGCGATTATTGGCAATCAACCCGCGCTTGCCGACGGCAGCGTTGCGCACGGCCTGCGGTTGGTCGGCCAGTCGGGCGACAACTCATGTCTTGCAATGGCTGCGGTCGCGCGAGGGCGATTTGCGATCAGTGTTACCCAATTCCGCAACTTCCGGACAACCTGCGACCGTCGATTTGTCGGTTGGCAGTGATCAGTTGCGCGGCGACCCGACTCGGTTTGCTTATTCGACCTCCGATGTCGTACAGCGCGCATTGATCGAACAAGGAGCCGTGTGGGGGCTGGGAGGATACGATGAACCGCGGTTGGTATATGTCAGCGATCAGTTTGCGACAGTGTCAGACGGCGACTTGAAATCGAGCACGTGTGTATTTGAAGAGCGTCGAACATTTCATTTAGGATTGGATTGGTTCGCGCCTGCGAAAACGCCGGTAATTGCACCGCTCGATGGCGAAGTGGCCGCGGCATTGGAGATCGACTTGCCCCTGGACTACGGCGGAGTCATCGTATTGAAACACTGGACTGCTGCTGACATCCCATTTTACAGCCTGTTCGGCCATCTCAGTCGGGACTCGATTCGCCAAGTCGCTGTGGGTCAGCGTATACTCGCCGGCGAGTCGTTTGGCGAGTTGGGCGATCAAGCGGAAAATGGGGGCTGGGCACCGCACTTGCATTTGCAGTTGATCGTCGATGATTTGGGCATGTTGGCCGAGTTTCCAGGAGTTTGCCGAGCCAGCCAGCGGGCTGTTTGGACTGCGCTGTCGCCCGATCCCGCGCATCTTGTTCCGGC